>DASRIK010000157.1:0-5928 GCA_035650035.1 Burkholderiales bacterium
CGGCGCCTCGGGCACAACGAGCAGGACGAGCCGATGGTCACGCAGCCTCTCATGTACAAGCGCATCGGAAAGCTCCCGACCACGCGCAAGCTGTACGCCGAAGAGCTTGCACGTGAAGGCGTCCTGGCGACCGAGGAAGCCGAAGAAATGGTCGCGGCTTTCCGCAACGCGCTCGACGGCGGGCATCACACGAACAAGACGATACTCTCGAACTACAAGCCGCCGTTCGAAGTGGACTGGACCCGCTACAAGGGCCGCAAGTGGAACGAGGAGGACGATACGCGCCTGCCGCTCGCGACACTGAAGATGCTCGGCGAGCGCATCACGACGGTGCCGGAGAACTTCAAGCTGCATCCACGCGTGCAGAAAATCATCGAGGACCGGCGGCAGATGGCGCGCGGCGAGCTTGCGCTCGACTGGGGCATGGCCGAGCACCTCGCCTATGCGACGCTGCTGCAGGAAGGCTATTCGATCAGGCTTTCAGGCCAGGACAGCGGTCGCGGGACGTTTTTCCACCGGCACGCGGTGCTGCACGATCAGAACCGCGAGCGCTGGGATCAGGGCATTTATGTCCCGCTGCAGCACGTGAATGAGAAGCAGGGTGATTTCGTCGTCATCGATTCGCTGCTTTCCGAGGAGGGCGTCGTCGGGTTCGAATATGGCTACTCGACCTCGAGCCCGAACGAGCTGGTGGTCTGGGAAGCACAGTTCGGTGACTTCGCGAACGGGGCGCAGGTCGTCATCGATCAGTTCATCGCATCGGGCGAAGTGAAGTGGGGGCGCATGTGCGGTCTCGTGATGATGCTGCCGCACGGGTACGAAGGACAGGGGCCGGAGCACTCGTCGGCACGAATCGAGCGCTACCTGCAGCTCTGCGCCGATTACAACATGCAGGTGTGTGTGCCCGCGACGCCGGTTCAGCTGTATTACCTCCTGCGCAGGCAGATGATCCGTCCATATCGGAAGCCCCTCATTCTGATCACGCCGAAGAGCCTGCTGCGCCACAAGGACTCGGTCTCGCCGCTGGAAGAGTTCGCGAACGACAAGTTCAATCCCGTGAACGAAGACTGGGACGCGAAGGACATCGAGCCGGCGCAGGTTACGCGCGTCATCTTCTGCAGCGGCAAGGTCTATTACGATCTGCGCAACGAACGCAAAGCGCGCGGCATCCGGGATCTGCCGCTCGTGCGCATCGCGCAGCTCTATCCGTTCGCGCACGACGAGTTCCGCGCACAGATCGAGCGCTACAAGAGCGCGACGGAGATCGTCTGGTGCCAGGAGGAGCCGCGCAACCAGGGTGCGTGGCGTCACATCCAGCACTATCTGCTCCGTCATCTGCTGCCGCACCAGAAGCTTTACTATGCCGGCCGCGAGTCGTCGGCATCGCCGGCAGCCGGATACAAAGCGCTGCACGACGAGCAGCAGAAAGCACTTGTAGACCAGGCGCTGACGATGTCGGGCGGAAGCGAGCATGGACGACAGCAGCCCCGCCCGCTGCTCGCCGGTGAAGAGCATTAGGATCAAGCGATGTTAGTGGAAGTGAAAGTCCCGCAGCTGTCCGAGTCCGTCGCCGAGGCGACGCTCCTCAGCTGGCACAAGCAACCTGGGCAGTACGTGAATCGCGACGAGAATCTCGTCGATATCGAAACCGACAAGGTCGTGCTGGAGACGCCCGCGCCGCAATCGGGCGTGCTGACCAAGATCATCAAAGGCGATGGCGGCACCGTCACCAGCAACGAAGTCATCGCGCAGATCGACACGGAGGCCGCCAAGCCCGCGGCCGATGCGGCTACCGCGAAGCCAGGCGACGGCGCCCGTGCCGGACAGGGGACGTCCGCCAAACAGGCTTCGCAATCCTCTGCCACTGTGCAGGCGATGCCGGCCGCGCAGAAGCTTGCAGCGGAGAAGCACGTCGACACCGCTGCGCTTTCCGGTACCGGGCGCGGTGGACGGGTGACAAAAGGCGATGTGCTGCAAGCGTTGAAAACGCCTGCCGCGAACGAGCAAGGAAGAGCACCGGTCGCGGCCGCCCCCGTTGCGCGCTCACCGGCAACGCCGCCGCAGCAGCAGAGAGCGCCTGCGCCCCAAGTCGACGTCGGAACGCTGGGCGAGCGGCCGGAGCAGCGCGTGCCGATGTCGAGGCTGCGCGCGCGTATCGCGGAGCGGCTCGTGCAGTCGCAATCGACCGCCGCGATCCTGACGACGTTCAACGAAGTGAACATGCAGCCGGTCATCGACCTTCGGAACCGCTACAAGGACCGTTTCGAGAAAGAGCACGGGGTCAAGCTCGGCTTCATGTCCTTCTTCGTGAAGGCATCGGTGTATGCGCTCAGGAAGTATCCGATCGTGAATTCTTCGGTCGATGGCAACGACATCGTGTATCACGGCTATTACGATATCGGCATCGCGGTGGGCAGCCCCCGTGGCCTCGTCGTGCCGATCATTCGTAACGTGGATCAGTTGAGCCTCGCGGATATCGAGGAGACGATCGCGGACTTCGGCAAACGCGCGCAGGAAGGCAAGCTCACGCTGGAAGAGCTGACCGGCGGGACGTTCTCGATCTCGAACGGCGGCGTCTTCGGCTCGATGCTTTCCACGCCGATCATCAATCCCCCGCAAAGTGCCATCCTCGGCGTGCACGCGACGAAGGACCGGCCCGTCGCCGAAAACGGCCAGATCGTGATCCGGCCGATGAACTATCTCGCGCTCTCCTACGACCACCGCATCATCGACGGACGCGAAGCGGTGCTGGCGCTCGTTGCGATCAAGGAAGCGCTGGAAGACCCGGCGCGCATGCTTCTGGACATCTAATTGGCCAAGAGCTTTGACGTCGTAGTCATCGGGGCCGGGCCGGGCGGCTACATCGCCGCGATACGCGCGGCGCAGCTCGGGCTTTCGGTCGCCTGCATCGACGAGTGGAAAACGGCCGACGGTAAACCCGCGCCGGGCGGCACTTGCACGAACGTGGGCTGCATTCCGAGCAAAGCGCTGCTGCAGTCGTCGGAAAACTACGAGCACGTGGCGCATTCGTACGCGGAGCACGGCATCAGGGTGAAAGACCTGAGCCTCGACCTTGCGCAGATGCTGAAGCGCAAGGACAAGGTGGTCCGCCAGAACAACGACGGCATCCTGTATCTCTTCAAGAAGAACAAGATCACGTTTTTTCACGGGCGCGGGGGCTTTTCCGGCGCGGGCGCGAACGCCTACGAGATCACGGTCGCCGGTAAGGCGGAGGAAACGGTCACGGCGAAGCATGTCGTCGTTGCAACCGGTTCCAATCCACGTGCCCTGCCCGGAGCGGGGTTCGACAACAAGCTCATTCTCGACAACGAAGGCGCGCTCGCGATCCCTGAAGTGCCCAAGCAGCTCGGTGTCATCGGCGCGGGCGTGATCGGGCTCGAGATGGGCAGCGTATGGCGCAGGCTCGGCTCGGAAGTGCGGATACTCGAAGCCTTGCCGGCTTTCCTTGGCGTCGCGGACGCGCAGGTCGCGAAGGAAGCTGCAAAAGTATTCGCGAAGCAGGGACTCGCGATCGAACTCGGCGTGAAGATCACCAAAGTCACCGCAAAGAAGAACGTGGTGGTCGAATATTCAGATGCGGGGGGCGCGGCGCAGAGTGCAACGTTCGACAAGCTCATCGTCGCCATCGGGCGCGTGCCGAACACGAACGGGCTCAACGCGGCCGCGGTGGGCCTGCAGCTCGACGACCGCGGCTTCGTGACGGTGGATCACGAGTGTCGCACGAACCTTCCGAATGTCTGGGCGATCGGCGACGTGGTGCGTGGCCCGATGCTCGCGCACAAGGCGGAAGAAGAAGGTGTCGCGGTGGCGCAGCGCATCGTGGGCCAGTACGGCCACGTCGACTTCAATACGGTGCCGTGGGTGATCTACACGAGCCCCGAGATCGCGTGGGTGGGCAAGACCGAGCAGGAGCTCAAAGCCGCGGGCGTCGAATACAAGAGCGGCAGTTTCCCGTTCATGGCGAATGGGCGAGCGCGGGCCCTCGGCGACACCACCGGTTTCGCGAAAATCATTGCGGACGCGCGCAGCGATCGCATCCTCGGCGTGCACGTGATCGGACCGATGGCATCCGAGCTCATCTCGGAAGCGGTGGTCGCGATGGAATTCGGCGCCTCCGCTGAAGATATCGCGCTCATCTGTCACGCGCATCCCTCGCTCGCGGAAGCGATGAAAGAGGCTGCGCTCGCGGTCGACAATCGCACCCTCAATTTCTAGATGCGACACGAGTGACGGGTGACGAGTGACGCGCGGGGCAGTGTCCCCGACTCGCGATACGGCCACTTCGCGTTGCCGCGCGACAGCGCGGACTTCCGGGACTGGGTCAGGCAGCATGCGCAAGCGCACGGTTTCGAGCTGGACGCTTCGCAGCAGGCCGCCATCGAGCACTTCGAGCGGCTGTACGAAGACCTGATCGGCCTCGAGCGCCTCGAGGCTTCCCTCATCCGCCTGCTCGCGCGCAAGCGCGTCGTCAAAGGGCTCTACCTCTGGGGCGGAGTCGGGCGCGGCAAGAGTTTCCTCATGGACAGCTTCTTCAATTGCGCGCCGGTGCAGCGCAAGCGCCGCATTCACTTCCACCGGTTCATGCAGGAAATCCATCGCGAGCTGCACGAGCGGACCGGGCAGGCCGACCCGCTCGCGGGCATCGCACGCGACTTCGCCAGAGACACGAGACTTCTTTGTCTCGATGAATTTCACATCACTGATATCACTGACGCGATGCTCATGAAGCGCCTGCTCGGGGCGCTTTTCGAGCAGGGACTGGTGATCGCTACGACATCGAATTTCGAGCCTGACGCGCTGTACCTGCACGGTTTGCAGCGCAATCAGTTCGTGCCTGCCATCGAGCTGATCAAGCAGAACCTGGAGATCGTCAACGTCGACGCCGGCACCGATTACCGTCTGCGTGAGCTCGAAAAAGCGGGCGTGTACCACACCGAGGCGGGTGCCCACGAAGCGCTGGAACGCGCGTTCATGAACATCGCCCGGCACGAATCGGCGGAGTCCACCGAGCTCGAAGTGGAAGATCGCATCATCAAAGCGCACCGGGATGCTCGCGGCGTTGCATGGTTCGACTTCCGCGAGCTTTGCGACGGCCCTCGCGGCAAAGCGGATTACATCGAGCTCGCGCGGCGCTACCACACTGTGCTCGTATCCGACGTGCCGCGATTTCACGCGCGCGACGCCGACGTGTTGCGGCGATTCGTGTGGCTGGTCGACGAGTTCTACGATCGGCGCGTGAAGCTGATCATTTCAGCGGCGGCACTGCCTGAAGAGCTGATCGCGACGGAAGACGAGAGCGACCGCTTCCAGGCGAATCTGAATGTCTCTCTGAAAGAGCGTCTCGTGAGCCGCCTTACCGAAATGCAGACGCGCGACTACCTGAGCCAGCCACACTTGCCGTAGGCGGGCGCCTACGGCAGCTGCCCCAGGCATAGCCTGCGGCAAATGCCCGGTAAACACCTCAGAGGGACAGCGCGCTGAAGCGTGGAGCAGGGACCCGGATTACGGGGATGCGACCGCATAAGCGCGCATAAGCCCGCGCTTTAAGTCGCGCGCACAGCCCGCTCCCGGGTCGCACCTACCGCTACGCGGCAGGCACTGCTCCTCCGTTCGCGGGCTCGGTTTCCCTCCGAGATCTCCTTTCCCTTTACGCCTAGGCATTGTCGTCGCCCATGGCTGTAGTAACGTATAGCTACTGCCGGGGCGATGGAGCACGCGTGAACACATTCAAGGCATTCAGGGTCTTCAACGACAACGGCGGGATCGCCGGGCGCGTCGTCGAGATGAAGCTCGACGAGCTGTCGCCGGGCGAAGTCGTTTTCAGGATGGCGTATTCGAGCGTCAACTATAAAGACGCACTTGCCGCGACGGGGGCGGGCGGAAAAATCATTCGCAAGTACCCGCTCA
>DASRIK010000158.1:0-5397 GCA_035650035.1 Burkholderiales bacterium
ATCCGTCCAAGGTCACGCAGCTCGGCGACGAGGTCGAGGTCATGGTGCTCGAGATCGACGAGGAACGCCGCCGGATCTCGCTCGGGATGAAGCAGTGCATGCCGAACCCGTGGGAAGAGTTCTCGATGAACTACAAGAAGGGCGATCGCGTCCGCGGCCAGATCAAGTCGATTACCGACTTCGGCATTTTCATCGGGCTGCCAGGCGGGATCGACGGGCTCGTGCACCTGTCCGATCTCTCGTGGTCGCAGCCCGGCGAGGAAGCCGTGCGCAACTACAAGAAAGGGGAAGAAACCGAAGCGGTGGTGCTTTCGATCGACGTCGAGCGGGAGCGCATCTCTCTTGGCGTGAAGCAGCTCGAGGGCGACCCGTATTCGAACTACGTCGCCTCGCACGAGAAGAATTCCATCGTCACCGGCACCGTGAGGGCGATCGATGCCAAGGGCGCCGTGATCGCGCTCGAAGGTGATATGGAGGGCTATCTTCGGGCGTCCGAAGTCTCGCGCGACCGGGTCGAAGACATCCGGACGAGGCTGAAGGAAGGCGACAGCGTGACGGCGATGATCATCAACATCGACCGGAAGAATCGCACCATCAATCTCTCGATCAAGGCCAAGGACATTGCCGAGGAGGCCGAGGCGATCCAGAAGCACGCCGCGGACAAGAGCAGCGCCGGCACGACGAATCTGGGAGCGCTGCTCAAGGCGAAGCTCGACACAGCCAACACCCAACAATAACGAGGATTGAGGGAGCACCATGACCAAGTCGGAGCTGATTGCGAAGCTCGCGGCGCGCTATCCGCAGCTCGTCGCGAAAGACGCTGAACTCGCGGTGAAAATGATACTGGACGCGATGGCGAAGAGCCTCGCCGAGGGTCAACGCATCGAGATCAGGGGCTTCGGGAGCTTCGGCTTGAACTATCGACCGCCGAGGACAGGGCGCAACCCGAAATCCGGCGAAAAGGTGCAGGTGCCGGCGAAATACGTTCCACACTTCAAGGCCGGCAAGGAGCTGCGGGAGCGCGTCGATCTCAAAAAAGAATAGCGGTGCTGGCAAGGTTGGCAGCCCGGGCGGCATCTCGAAAGATGATGCCGCCTTTTTTTTATTGGGGAGGGACCTCCTGCGTCCTGTTATGCTCCAACGCCATGCGTTACGCCTTATGGCTCGCGGCCCCGGTCGTCTTTCTGTTCTTCGTGACGCTCGCCGTCAAGAACCTCGACCCGGTCATCGTGCGCTATTTTCTCGGCTACGAATGGCGCTCGCCGCTCATTTTCGTGCTGCTCATTTTTTTCATCGTCGGGGCGATGCTCGGGATCCTTGCGATGCTCGGCCATGTCGTGCGCCAGCGGCGGGAGCTCACCGTGCTGAAACGGGAGCTCGACGCGCAGCGTGGACCTGCCGCCGGAGCGCCAGGCGATCTGGTCGAGCCTTGAACGCGCCTGCAGGTCCTTTCCATGGATCTTGAATACTGGTGGCTTCTGGCGCTGCCACTGTTTTTCGCACTGGGCTGGCTCGCCGCGCGCATCGACATCAAGCAGCTCGTCTCCGAGTCGCGGACGCTGCCGATGTCGTATTTCAGGGGCCTCAATTTTCTGCTCAACGAGCAGCCTGACAAGGCGATCGAAGCGTTCATCGAGGTCGTCAAAGTCGACCCGCAGACGGTCGAGCTCCACTTCGCGCTCGGCAGCCTGTTCAGGCGCCGCGGTGAGCTCGAGCGCGCGATCCGCATGCATCAGAACCTCGTCGAACGGCCGGACCTTCGGGAAGACCAGAAGCTCGCCGCGCTGTTCGAGCTCGCGCAGGACTACCTCAAAGCCGGGCTGCTCGACCGGGCGGAAGAGCTCTTCCTCAAGCTGGACGGTACCCAGCATGCGGAGCCGGCGCTCAAGTTCCTGCTCGATATCTATCAGCAGGAAAAAGACTGGCAGAAAGCCATCGGCATCGCCGGGAAGCTCGAATCCACGACCGGACGCTCGCATCAGAAAGAGATCGCCAACTTTTACTGCGAGCTCGCGAGCATCGAAATGATGCACTCGCGCCCGGAGCGCGCACACCCGTATCTCGACACGGCGCTCACGCATCATCGCCTTTGCGTGAGAGCGAACGTGCTCCTGGGCGATCTCGAGATGAGCGCGGGCAATGCAACCGCCGCCGTGGATGCATGGAAGCGGATCGAAAGTCAGAACCCGTACTACTTGTCGCTCGTGGCGGAGCGTATCTACAGCGCGTATGAAAAACAGGGCAGGCCCGAGGAGGGTCTCAATCTGCTGCGCGGATACCTCGAAAAGTATCCGTCTCTCGACGCGCTGAACGTCGTGTTCCAGGCCACGCTCGAGCGTCACGGGACCGAGCCCGCCTATCGTCTCGTGCGCGACGAGCTGCGCCGCACGCCCACGATGCTCGGACTCGACAAGCTCCTGGAAGCGCAGCTCCTGGAGGCACCGATCGACCGGCGGCGCGATCTCGAGTTGATTCGCGGGCTCGTGAACCAGCACACCCAGGGCCTCGCGATGTACAAGTGCGACAACTGCGGCTTTCGCGCGCGGCAATACTACTGGCACTGTCCGGCGTGCGCCTCGTGGGAGACCTACTCCCCGCGCCGTACTGAAGAGAAGGGTGTACCGGCGTGAGGCGGGAAGCAGGGGCCCCGGTTTCCGGGGATGCGACCAGCCGAATCGCCGGAAGCCGCCGACGCGATTGCCTATCATGTGCGATGACGGATCGGAGGCGGCACGGCTAATGAACCCCCGCGTCATCGTCGCCCTAGATTTTGCGGAAGCGAAACCCGCGCTCGAGCTCGTCGTCCGTCTCGATCCGGCCCGGTGCAGAGTGAAAGTCGGGAGCGAGCTCTTCACGAGCGCGGGCCCTCAACTCGTGGAGCAGCTTGTTGCGCGCGGCTTCGGCGTTTTCCTCGACCTCAAGTTTCACGACATTCCAAACACCGTCGCTGCTGCGTGTCGTGCCGCTGCGCGGCTGGGCGTGTGGATGCTGAACGTACATGCCTCGGGAGGACCCGCGATGCTCGAGGCTGCGCGCACGGCCACGCCGACAGGAAACGGCGCGCCGCGGCTCATCGCGGTGACGGTGCTCACGAGCATGACTGCAGCGGATCTCGCGCAGATCGGAGTTGCAGCCACGCCTGACGAAGCCGTGCTGCGATTGGCCACGCTCGTCAAGGCCTGCGGTCTCGACGGCGTCGTATGCTCGGCCCGCGAAGCCGCGACGCTGCGCGCGACATGTGGTGAATCGTTTTGTCTCGTCACTCCTGGAATTCGCCCCGCCGATGCGACGTCCGACGATCAGCAGAGAATCATGACACCGGCCGCCGCCATCGACGCCGGCGCCGATTACCTCGTCATCGGCCGTCCGATCACGCGTGCGTCCGATCCTCTCGACGCGCTCGACCGGATCAACCGGGAGATCGCGGGTAGAATGCGCGCACCATGAGAGTAGCCCGCGCGAGCGACAAAGCCCCGGCATCTGCATCCAGTCAGGGGCGCGCGCAGGGAAAAAGCAGCACGGTCGCCGCTTTCCGGCGCGAGCTCAAAAATCTGCGCAAGGCCCGCGTGCTCGTCGTCGGCGATGTCATGCTCGATCGCTACTGGTTTGGCGAAGTCGGACGTATCTCGCCTGAAGCGCCGGTGCCGGTCGTAAAAATCGACCGCGTGGAAGAGCGTCCTGGCGGGGCGGCGAACGTGGCGCGCAACGTGGCTGCGCTCGGTGCGCAGGTGAGCCTTCTGTCCGTTGTGGGACGCGATGAAGCGGGCCGTGCCCTGCGCAAGCTCCTGCGGCGCGAGCGCATCGCAGCGCAGCTGCACACGGATGCAGGTCTGGATACCACGATCAAGCTGAGAGTGATCGGACGCCGGCAACAGCTCGTGCGCGTGGATTTCGAAAAGCCGCCCAGCCACGAGGCCCTCGCTTCCAAGCTGCGCGATTTCGAAAAGCTGCTGCCGCAGATGGATGCCGTGATCCTGTCCGATTACGGAAAAGGCGGCCTTACGCATATCGTGAATATGATTCGCATGGCGCGGGAGGCCGGCAAGCATGTGCTCGTCGATCCTAAAGGAGACGATTACTCGCGCTATCGCGGAGCGAGCCTCATCACACCCAACCGCGCGGAATTCCGGGAAGTCGCAGGCGGGTGGAAATCCGAGGGCGAGCTCACGCGTAAGGCGAACGAGCTCCTCAGGCGTCTGCGCATCGGCGCGCTCCTCATTACACGGAGCGAAGAAGGCATGACGCTTTATGGCGCGGCGGGCCGGCTTCACGTGGCCGCGCAGGCGCGCGAAGTCTACGACGTGAGCGGCGCGGGCGACACGGTGATCGCGACGGTCGGCGTGATGCTCGCGAGCGGCGCGGACCTCGGGGAAGCCGTTCGGGTTGCCAACCGTGCCGCCGGAATCGTGGTGGGCAAATTCGGCACCGCAGTTGTCCACCCTGAAGAGCTCTTCGACAGAGATCAAGGATGAGAGATCCGTCACGCGCGACCGGTCAGGCGTCACGCTCCCCGATATGTATTACGTCGTAACAGGGGCGGCGGGGTTCATCGGCGCGAATATCGTGCGCGCGCTGAACGACCGCGGTGTCACCGAGATCATCGCCGTCGACGATCTGCAGAACGGCGACAAGTTCGTCAATCTGGCGGACTGCGAAATCGCCGACTATCTGGACAAGGACGCGTTTCTGGAAGTGGTCGAAAGCGGCGGCCTCGACGACAGCGTCGAGGCGGTGCTGCACCAGGGCGCATGCTCCGATACCACCGAGCGCGACGGCCGCTACATGATGCGCAACAACTACGAGTACTCGAAAAGGCTGCTCGAGTTCTGCACGACTGAGGAGATTCGTTATATCTACGCTTCATCCGCGGCCGTGTACGGCGCGCGCACGGGTTTTCGCGAAAACCCCGAAAGCGAGGCGCCGCTCAACGTGTACGCGTATTCGAAGCTCCTTTTCGATCAGGTGGTGCGCAGGCGGGCCGACGAGCGCACGTCGCAAGTCGTGGGCTTGCGCTACTTCAACGTCTATGGTCCTCGCGAGCAGCACAAAGGCCGCATGGCTTCCGTCGCGTTTCACTTCTTCAATCAGTACCGGGCCGCGGGGCACGTGCGGCTTTTCGAAGGCAGCGGCGGCTATGGGCCGGGGGAGCAGCGTCGCGATTTCATTTTCGTCGAGGACGTCGTGCGCGTGAATCTCTATTTCCTGGAGCATGCCGAACGTTCCGGCATATACAACGTCGGAACGGGTGCGGCGCAAAGCTTCAACGACGTCGCTGTGGCCACGGTGAACGCGTGCCGGGCGGCGCAGCGCGAATCGCCCCTCACATTGAGCGACATGCAGGAGCAGGGCATCATCCGGTATGTCCCCTTTCCGGACGAGCTCAAAGGAAAGTACCAG
>DASRIK010000159.1:0-13998 GCA_035650035.1 Burkholderiales bacterium
GCACGATCAAGTCGAACTTTTCAGCCTCCGCGATTTGCTTGATCACGCGATTCGCCCGTTCGAAAAGCGCCTGCAGCTCCTGGTTGCGGCGGAGATTCAGATCTTCGCGGTACTCGCGCTGAAGACGCTGGAAATCGAGCGTTATGCGCGCAAGCTCCTGCTCTTTGCCGCGGCGATCGCTTTCGCTCATCGTCATCGATTCTTTCTCGAGCTGGCCCTGCAGGGTCTTGATCTGACTTTCGCGGCGTTGAAGCTCCTGCGCACGCGGCGCGAACTCCTTTTCGAGCCGTTTGCTTGCGAGCTCGGCAGGCGCCGACTCGCGGTTGATGCGCTCGGCGTCTATGAATCCAATCTTGAGCTCCGCGGCCTCGAGCGCGGGCGAATCGCACAACAGCGCGAACGACAGCGCCACGGCTGCGAGCGTCGAGTACACATGCTTCAAGGCGATCTCCTTAACGATTCCACGCCGGTTCCACGACACGAGCCTCACTCGGGGAACGTCCCGCATGCAGTCCGGAGCGATCAGAATGCACCCCCGAATGTGAATTGGAGAATCTGCTTGCGGTCGCCGCTCACGGACTTGAGCGGCGCGGCGAGGCTGATTTTAAGCGGGCCCATCGGAGAAACCCAGAGCACGCCGATACCGGCAGATGCCCTGATATCCCCGAAGTCGAACTTGTTGTCGCTTGTCATACCCAGGTCGAGGAAAGCGCTCATGCGGGCGGTCCTTTCGCCTTCAAGACCTGGAAACGGAAACAGAAACTCGGCGTTGCCAAGCAATTTCCTGTTGCCGCCCCGCGGATTGCCCTGCACGTCCTTGGGGCCCACCGTGAACACACGAAAACCCCGCAGCGAGTTTACGCCGCCTACAAAAAAGTTTTTGAAGAACGGAAGCGTCGGGGTGTCGCCGTAGCCGTCGCCGTAGCCGATCTCGCCGTTCAGCATCAGCGTGTAGTCGCGCGAAATGGGGAAATAGCGCTGATATTGGTACGAGGCGCGATAGTAATTGAGGCTCGCCCCCGGCAGCCCGAGTTCGGTCGTCACTTTCTGCATCGTTCCCCGGGTCGGATAAAGCAGGCTGTCACGGTTATCGCGCGTCCAGCCGGCGGTTGCCAGGATCGCGCTGTTCGTTGCCCCGAAGGTACGCACGTAGTCGAGGTAGATGAGCGGACTGTCAACGAACGTATCGATATGAGTCCGCTCGTAACCGAGCCCGTAGTTGATCGTGTCGACATCGGTCACCGGAACGCCGAACCGCACCGCGCCGCCCGCCGTCTGCGTCCGGTAATTGCCGAGGCCGCTGTTCGACGCATCGATCTGCCGCAGGTAAATATCGAAACCGCGGCTCACACCGTCCACGGTGTAATACGGATCGGTATACGAGAGCGAGTAGGTCGTGTTGATCTTGCTCGTGTTGAGACCGACCGACACGTGCTTGCCCGAGCCGAAGATGTTCTGTTGCGCAACGGATCCGGACAGTATGACGCCCTCGCCGCTGCCGAAGCCTGCGCCGAGCAGCACCGCCCCGGTCGGGCGCTCGGTCACCGTCACGTTCACATCGACCTGATCGGTCGTACCCTGCACCGACGGCGTCTCGATGTTCACCTCGTTGAAATATCCGAGGCGGTCTATGCGGCTTCGGGAATTCGCGATGTTCTCCGCCGAAAACCAGCCGCCTTCGAGCTGGCGCATTTCGCGCCGGATGACTTCGTCGCGCGTGCGCGTATTGCCGGCGATGTTGACCCGGCGCACATAGACTCTGCGACCGGGATCGATGAAGAACGTGAAAGCGGCCTGGCGCTTCTCCTTGTCGAGCTCAGGCGCTGCGTTCACGTTCGCGAACGCATACCCTTCGTTGCCCAACCGGTCGCTGATCGCTTTCGTGGACTGCGCTACGCGCGCGCGAGAGAACACATCGCCGGGCTTCAGCTGAATCAGCTTCCGGATCTCGGCTTCGGGCAGGAGGAGCTCGCCCGCGACATTCACGCCGGAAACCGTGTATCTCGGCCCTTCCGTCAGCGCAACCGTGATGTAGATATCTTTCTTGTCCGGCGTGATCGAGACCTGCGTGGAATCGATGTTGAACTCGAGATAGCCGCGGTCGAGATAGTAGGAGCGCAGCGATTCGAGGTCGGCGGCGAGCTTCTGGCGCGAGTACTGGTCCGCCTTGCTGTACCAGGTGAGCCAGCCGGGGGTGCGGAGTGACATCTGGCGCAGGAGATCGCGCTCGGTGAACGCATTGTTGCCGATAATGCGGATCTGGCGGATTTTCGCGGCGTCGCCTTCGTCGATCGTGAAGGTGAGCGCGACGCGGTTACGCTCTAGCGGCGTTACCGTCGTCGTCACGCTCGCCGCGTAGCGCGCCCGCGTCAGATACTGGCGCTTCAGCTCCTGCTCCGCCCGGTCGAGCAACCCGCGGTCGAATATCCGGCCTTCGGCGAGACCGATCTGGCTCATCGCCTTCAGCACCGTTTCCTTGTCGAATTCCCGCAGGCCCGTGAATTCGATCTGTGCGATCGAAGGGCGCTCCTGCAGTACGACGACGAGCACGCTATCCTCGACCTCCAGAGAGACGTCGCGGAAAAAGCCGGTGGCAAAAAGCGCCCGTACCGTCTGGGACGCTTTCTCATCGGTCATCGTGTCCCCGACTTTCACCGGAAGATAGCTGAAGACCGTACCGGCTTCGGTGCGCTGTATCCCTTCTACACGAATGTCCTTGATGACGAAGGGTTCGATGGCTTGCGCGGGGAGGCTGCTTAGAGCGAGCGCGAGAACACCGACGCGGAGAAAATGCATCAATATCCTGTAACAGAAATTACGAAAGCTCCATCCGCGGCAGTCGGCGAACGATGGAGCAGTGCGTGCTGCGTACGCGCTGGCCGCCCGGCAGGCCCAGCGCTCGCGATGGAGTCGCCGCAAGCTCTGCTGTTACGCGTCACTCTTCAGCCGCTGATGAGACGATTGATATCGTTATATAAAGCAAAAGCCATCAACACGAACAGCAGGGCCATACCCAGATGCTGCCCGATCTCGATGGCTTTGTCCGATACCGGACTGCCTTTCAAAACTTCGAAGATATAATACATCAAATGCCCGCCATCCAATAATGGGACGGGCAGAAGGTTCAGCACGCCCAGGCTGATGCTGATCAACGCGAGAAAGAGCAGATACGAGATCCACCCCATCTGCGCCGATTGTCCCGCGTAATCCGCGATCGTGATGGGGCCGCTCAGATTCTTCAGCGATACCTCGCCGATGATCATCCTGCCCAACATCTGCAGACTGAACACCGAAGTGTCCCAGGTCTTGTAAAGCGCTTTCTGCAGCGCCTCGAACGGGCCGTAGCGCACTTCGGTCGTCAGGTGCGCCATGGCGGAGCTCTCGACCCTGGGTCCTGCGCCGATGCGGCCTACGGGGCGCCCCGCTTCCGTAACAACGTCAGGCGTGACCGCCAGGGCGATGTCCGTTCCGCCGCGACGCACTTCGAGCGCAAGCGCGCGCCCCGGATGTGCGCGCACCGCCGTCACGACATCTTCCCACCCGGACGCGGGACTCTTGTTGATCGAAGCGACTTCATCGCCCGCGCGTAGTCCCGCACGCTCGGCGGCACCGCCCTTCACAACGTTGCCGATCACCGGCGGCAATCTCGGCTGCTGACGCGTGAGACCCAGCGCGCGCAGGAAATCGCTGTCGAGATCCGCGGTCGAGAGCTGGGAGAGATCGAGCTCACGCTCGGACAGTTCACCCGACTGGCTGCGCGTGGTAACCGGAACACGCTCTTTTTTCACCGCATGCTGCAAGAGCACCCAGCGCGCGTCCTGCCAGGTCTGAATGGGCTCGTCGCCGATTCGCACGATAGCATCGCCCGCTTTGAATCCCGAGACGGCCGCAGGCGTGTTCTCGGGCGGAGCGCCGACGACGGGTTTCAGTCCCGGCACCCCGTAGATGAAAAGGAGCCAATAGAGCGCAATCGCGAGAACGAAATTCGCGAGCGGTCCCGCGAGGACGATTGCAAAGCGCCGCCCGACCGACTGACGGTTGAATGCGCGATGCGCTTCCCGCGGATCGACGCGGCCTTCGCGCTCGTCCAGCATCTTCACGTAGCCGCCGAGCGGAAACGCTGCGATGGCCCACTCCGTGCGGTCGGGGCCGATCAGGCGCGACCAGACAGGTTTGCCGAAACCGACCGAGAATCGCAGCACTTTCACGTTGCACAACCGTGCGACCCAGTAGTGGCCGAGCTCGTGAATGACGATCAGGCATCCGAGGGTGACAAGAAACGCGAGGGCGGTATAGAGAAGGTTCATGGACGTATGACGAGTGCTGCACTATCCGGTGGACACAGACGCGCGTGCGAGCCCGCCGATGGCTCCGGTCCAGCCGCGCGTCGTCTGCAGAGCTGCTTCGGCGCGCTCGCGCGCGGCGCGATCGGCCTCCATGACGTCTTCCAGCGATTCCAGCGAACGGTCAGTCGAGCGCGTGAGCACCGTCTCGATCAGCTCGGGAATCTCCGTGAAGCGCAGACCGCCTTCGAGAAAGCGCGCCACCGCTACTTCGTTGGCCGCGTTCAGCACGACAGGCGCACAGCCGCCTGCTTGCAGCGCTTCATACGCAAGGCGCAGGCACGGGAAGCGCGCGATGTCGGGCGCTTCGAAATGCAAAGCACCGATCCGCGCCAGGTCGAGGAAGTCGACGCCGGCCTCGATGCGCTCGGGAAACGCAAGCGCATGCGCGATCGGGATTCGCATATCGGGGTTGCCGAGCTGGGCGAGCACCGAACCATCGATGTATTCGACAAGCGAGTGCACGATGCTTTGGGGATGGATCACGACTTCGATCTGTTCCGGTTTCGCGTCGAACAGCCATCGCGCCTCGATCACTTCGAGGCCCTTGTTCATCATGGTTGCCGAGTCGACCGAGCTCTTGCGTCCCATGACCCAGTTCGGATGAGCGCAGGCCGCTTCCGGTGTGACGTCGGCGAGCTCGCCTGCGGATGCGAGGCGAAACGGGCCGCCGGAAGCCGTGAGCAGGATCCGGCGCACACCGGACGCGTCCAGATTCTGGCTGAGTCCGCGGGGCAGCGCCTGGAACACGGCGTTGTGCTCGCTGTCGACCGGCAGCAGTGTCGCCCCGCCTTGCCGGGCTGCGCGCATCAGCACGGGCCCCGCGGTAACGAGTGCCTCCTTGTTCGCGAGCAGCACTTTCTTGCCTGCCTGCGCTGCCGCAAAAGTCGATTTCAATCCCGCGATCCCGACGATCGCCGCCATCACGGTATCGACCTCGGGCAGCGCGGCCACGTAGTCCAGCGCATCAGGGCCGCACAGCACTTCCGTTTCGAGCCGCGCGCTCTTGATGCCGCGCCGGAGGGCGTCCGCCGCGAGCGCATCCAGCATGACGGCGTAGCGCGGGCGATGCCGCCGGCACTGCTCGAGCAATACGCCGGTCTGGGTGTAAGCGGACAGCGCCACGACGCGAAAACGATCGGGGTGCCGCTCGACCACATCGAGCGTGTTCGCGCCGACGCTGCCCGTCGAACCGAGAATCGCGAGAGACTGCGCTGCTGGCATTAGGGACCTTAGAACGCTCGGTGCAAATAAAAGGCCAGCGCCGCGGCCGGCATCGTCGACGTGAGCCCGTCCACCCGATCGAGCAGTCCCCCGTGACCCGGCAGGAGCTGCCCGCTGTCCTTGACGCCGGCCTGACGTTTCAGCCAGGACTCGAACAAATCGCCTTCGACGCTCAGAAACAGAAGCGCCGCGAACAGCGCCAGGGCGAAAGCGGCCGGGAAGACGGTGTCTCCCGCGGGCGTCAAGAACCAGAGCACCGCATAGTACACCCCAATCGCAGCTACTGCGCCGACGACACCTTCCCACGACTTGCCCGGGCTGATCAATGGCGCGAGCTTGTGGCGGCCCCACTTCCTGCCGGCAAGGTATGCAGCCGTATCGGCGATCCAGATCACGGCCATGAACATGAGGAGCACGTAGGGGTGGGTCTGCAGCCGAACGAGCGCGAGCCACATCGGTACGAGTGCAATCCACCCGGCCACGCCGAGCACGACAGGGTTACGCATTTTCAAACGAAGGCCGAGCCAGACCGGCGCCACGACAGCCCAGAAGACACAGCTCAGGACGTACGCCCAGAGCTCGGGCACTGCCTTGTCGGTCGGCGTCATCGACGCTCCGTAAAACACGGCGAGCCCACTCGCCGCCACAACCACCGCGTAACCGGCTCGCTGCGCCGGTCTGTAGGCAGCGAGACCGCCCCACTCCCACGCGGCAATATACAACCCGGGCAGGAGCGCGAGCGCCCAAAGCCACTGCGGAAAGTAAAGGAGCGCCGCCGCGAAGAGCGGCAGCATGACGACGACCGTGAGGACACGCGTGAGGAACATGTCCTGCGGCGTGTTGCCGTCAGCCTGCGGAAATGCGGGCGACGCGCCCGGCGGAGTCGAGTTGCTCGCTCGTGCGGCCGAAGCGCCGCTCGCGGTTCTGATACGAACTGATCGCGCAATCGAGCGCCGCCGCATCGAAATCGGGCCAGAGCGTCTCCGTAAAGTAGAGCTCCGTATACGCGAGCTGCCACAGAAGAAAATTGCTGATGCGCTGCTCACCGCCCGTGCGAATGAAAAGATCGGGTTCCGGCGCGTAGCTCATCGAAAAGTACGGCGTCAGGTCCCCTTCCGAAAAACCGTTGGCGAGCTCGGGCCGCTCCTGCAGCATCCGGTTCATGGCCTGGAGGATGTCCCAGCGGCCGCCATAATTCGCCGCGATCGTGAGGAGTAGCCGCGTATTTCCGGCGGTGCGCGCTTCCGCCTCTTCGATGAGTCGCACGACGCGGGGCTCGAAACGCTCGAGGTTTCCGATTACCCGAAAACGCACGCCGTTCGCGTGCAGTTTCTCGACTTCCTGCTCCAGAGCAGCGACGAAGAGCTGCATCAGAAACTTCACCTCGTCGCTGGGCCGCCGCCAGTTTTCGCTGCTGAACGCGAACAGCGTGAGATATTCCACGCCGTGGTCCACGCAAGTTTTCACCGCAGACCGCACGGCCTCGAGACCGCGTCTATGTCCGGCAACGCGCGGCAGGAAACGCTGTTTGGCCCACCGCCCGTTGCCATCCATGATGACGGCGATGTGGCGCGGGACCTCGCGCGCTTCCGGAATCGTCAGTGTTGAGCTCGTATGCATGCCCGCTTCAAACGGCCATCAGATCCGCTTCTTTAACCTGGAGAAGCTTGTCTATTTCCGCGATATACCGGTCCGTGAGCTTCTGGACGTCGTCCTGGGCCCGGCGCTCTTCATCTTCGGCGACTTTTTTCTGCTTCAACAGCTCCTTGAGATGATGAATCGCATCCCTGCGCACATTCCGAACCGCCACGCGCGCGTTTTCCCCTTCCTTGTGGACAACCTTGATCAAATCCTTGCGCCGCTCTTCGGTGAGCGCCGGCATCGGCACACGCACCGTCTCGCCGACCGTCGCCGGGTTCAGTCCGAGGTCGCAATCACGTATGGCTTTCTCGATGGCGGGAGCGAGTTTCTTCTCCCACGGTGTCACTCCGATCGTTCGCGCGTCGAGCAGGGTCACGTTCGCGACCTGCGGCACCGGCGTGGGCGTACCGTAGTAGTCGACCTGCACGTGATCGAGGAGGCCCGTGTGCGCGCGTCCCGTACGTATCTTGCCGAGATCGCCGCGCAGCGCTTCCACCGTCTTTTTCATTTTCTGCTCGGCCGTTTTCTTCACGTCGGCAATCATGATCGAATCCTCCGTGTTCCGGTCAAACGTGGACCATGGTACCTTCGTCTTCACCGAGCACGACACGCTTGAGCGCGTGCGGCTTCAGAATACTGAAGACGTTGATCGGCAGCTTCTGATCGCGGCAAAGCGTGAGCGCGGTGGCGTCCATCACCTTGAGATTCTTGATGATCGCCTCGTCGAACGTGAGCTCCTTGTAACGCATCGCATCCGGGTGGGTATTCGGGTCGTCGGTGTAGACGCCATCCACTTTGGTCGCTTTCAGCACGAGCTCGACGTTCATCTCCATGCCGCGGAGCGCTGCCGCCGTGTCGGTCGTGAAGAACGGATTTCCGGTGCCGGCTGCGAAAATCACGATCTTGCCTTCCTCGAGATAGCGCATCGCCTTCCCGCGGATATAAGGCTCCACCACCTGCTCGATGTTCAGTGCAGACTGCACGCGCGAGACCACGTTCACCCGCCGCATCGCATCCTGCAGGGCAAGCGCGTTCATGACGGTCGCGAGCATACCCATGTAGTCGGCGGTCGCACGGTCCATGTGCGACGCAGCCGGCGCCACGCCCCTGAAGATGTTACCGCCGCCGATCACCACGGCGATTTCGAGGCCGAGCTTGGAGACCTCGGCCACTTCCGCGACGATCCGCTCGATCGTCTCGCGATTGATGCCGTAAGTGTCGTCGCCCATGAGCGCTTCGCCGCTCAGCTTGAGCAGGATGCGTTTGTAGGCCGGAGCTTTTTCCGCCGCGATCTCACCCGTCGTCAAGGCTGACGTCTGCACCGCTGTCCTTTCGACCACACGCTCCTCTACAACCGTTTCCGACATGCTCTTCCCCTCTCCCGCAGCGCGCGGGCTCAGGACGGCTGACCGGTCTTCTCGCTCGCCTGCACCTGCGCCATGACCTCCGCTGCGAAATCGTCCTTGCGCTTCTCTATACCTTCGCCGACCACGTACAGCGTGAACGACGCGACCGACGCATTCTTCGATTTCAGCAGGTCGCCGACCGTTTGCTTGTCGTTCTTCACGAAAGGCTGCCCGAGGAGCGTCACTTCCTTCAGAAACTTCTGCACGGCGCCTTCGACCATTTTCTCGACGATGTTCGCGGCCTTGCCGGATTCAGCGCCCTTGGCCGTGGCAATGTCGCGCTCTTTCTGCACGACATCCGCAGGCACCTCTTCGCGCGACAGGGCGACCGGCTTGCTCGCCGCGATATGCATTGCGATGTCCTTGCCGAGCGTTTCATCGCCTCCAACGAGATCCACGAGCACACCGATTTTCGAGCCGCCATGGATGTACGTAAAAAGGCGCCCGCGCGCGTCGACACGGCGGAAACGGCGCAGCGACATGTTCTCGCCGATTTTCCCGACGAGATGCTTACGGCGCTCTTCCACGGTGCCTCCGTCGAGCGGCAGGTTCGAAAGCGCCGCTACATCGACCGGGTTCTGTTTCGCAACGAGCTCCGCAAGTGAGCGAGCGAACGCGAGAAACTCCTCGTTCTTCGCAACGAAATCGGTCTCGCAGTTCACTTCCACGATCGCGCCGAGCTTGCCATCCGCGGCGACGTGGGCGGCAACAACGCCTTCGGCCGCGATGCGGCCTGCCGCTTTCGTGGCCTTGTTGCCCAGTTTGATTCGCAGTATCTCTTCTGCCTTGGCGCTGTCGCCCCCTGCTTCTATCAGCGCTTTCTTGCATTCCATCATGGGCGCGTCGGTCTTTTCGCGAAGCTCGCGCACCATCGCGGCGGTAATCTCGGACATCGACTTAAGTCTCCGCTATTTACAAAAAAAGGGGCTCGCGCCCCTTGGGGGAAGCTTTGCGCTGTGGCCCGCCTTAGCGGGCCTCTTCTTCCGTTTCTTCCAGCTCGACGAACTCGTCACCGCCGGTCACGATCTCCTTCAGGCTGTCGTTGCGCCCTTCCATGTATGCATCGGCTATGCCCCGGGCGTAGAGTCGGATCGCGCGGCTCGAATCGTCGTTGCCGGGAATCACGTAATCCACGCCCTCGGGGCTGTGGTTGGTGTCGACGACGCCGATTACGGGTATCCCGAGCTTGTTCGCCTCGGCGATCGCGTTCTTCTGGTAGCCCACGTCGACCACGAACATCGCGTCCGGGAGTCCGTTCATCTCCTTGATGCCGCCCAAGCTTCGCTCGAGCTTCTGCATCTCGCGCTGATAGTACAGCGCCTCTTTCTTCGGCAGACGATCGAGCGTTCCGTCCTGGTGCATCTGCTCCATATCTTTCAGACGCTTGATCGACTGCTTGACGGTTTTGTAATTCGTCAGCATCCCGCCCAGCCAGCGGTAATCGACGTATGGGGCGGTAGCGCGCTGCGCTTCCTCGCGGATGATTTCCCGGGCCTGCCGCTTGGTGCCGACGAAAAGAACCGTGCCCTTGTTCGATGCCAGCTGGCGCACGAACTTGAGCGCGCCCTGGTACATGAGCAAGGTTTTTTCGAGATTGACGATGTGAATCTTGTTGCGGTGCCCGAAGATATAAGGCGCCATCTTCGGGTTCCAATAGCGGGTCTGATGTCCGAAATGGACGCCCGCCTCCAGCATTTCACGCATGGTGACCGACATACTGCAGAACTCCTTGCAAGGGTTAAGCCTCCATCCGCGCCAACACCCCTCTACACAAGCGGGGCACCCTGGCCATACGGCGGATGTGCGAAATTGGCGTGGCCGATTGAGACCATGCCGGCAGTCTCGCCCAACCAGAGCGAGCTAACTGCCTATTTTAGCATCATAAACGGAAGACTCTCAAGCCGCGGCGCGCCCGAGGGATGCGGCCCCATCGTGGCGTTAATTCTGGACTACAATTCCGCGTTACCTGAAAAACCAAGCACTTGCAGCGCGCCTCCAAGCGCGGTGCGCCCTCTCCACTATGGCTGTTTCCCTCAAAACCCCGGAAGAAATCGAGCAGATGCGGGTCGCCGGCAGGCTCGCTGCCGAAGTGCTCGACTACATCACGCCGCTCATCCGCCCGGGCATGACGACGGCCGAAATCGACCGGCTCTGTCACGATTACATCGTGAACGAACAGCATTCGACACCGGCGCCGCTCAACTACGCGCCCCCTGGGTATCAGCCGTATCCGAAGTCGATCTGCACGTCCGTCAACCACGTCGTCTGCCACGGCGTCCCCGGGGAAAGAAGGCTCAAGCTCGGTGACATTGTCAATGTGGACATCACGGTCATCAAGAACGGCTTCCATGGCGACACGAGCCGCATGTTCTACGTCGGACAGCCATCGATCCAGGCGCGGCGCCTGTGCGAGATCACCTTCGAGTGCATGTGGCGCGGCATCGAGGCGGTGAAGCCCGGTGCGCACCTCGGCGATATCGGCCATGCGATCCAGACGTACGCTGAGCAGCACGGCTTCAGCGTCGTGCGCGAATTCTGCGGCCATGGCATCGGACGCAAGTTCCACGAGGAGCCGCAGGTACTTCACTACGGGCGGCCGGGCACCGGTCTCAGGCTCGAGCCGGGGATGATCTTCACGGTCGAGCCGATGATCAACGCGGGTAAGCCCGACATCCGACAGCTTGCGGACGGCTGGACGATCGTCACGAAGGACCACAGCCTCTCGGCCCAGTGGGAGCACACCGTGCTCGTAACGCCAACCGGATACGAAGTGTTGACGCTCTCGCCGGGAACCCCGCCGCGGCCGACTCCAGGCACATGAGTACGACAGCCGTGGCATACGGGCCCACGGCTTCCGCGGCCCGCCTGCCCGAATGGAAGCGGCGCCTGGCAACCGAACGCGCGGCGCTGCGGGCGCGCTTCGAGTCGACGGAGTCGCCTTCCGAGCTCCTCTCGAAGCTTCGCCTGCTCGTGGACCAGCAGCTCCGAGAAGTGTGGTCCGTCTGCGCCATGCCCGACGAGGTCGCGCTCCTCGCAGTGGGCGGCTACGGTCGCGGCGAGCTCTACCCCTACTCCGACGTCGACATACTGGTGCTCCTCCCGGGGGCACCGGACGCCGCGCTCGAACACCTCCTCGAGCGGCTGATCGGACTTGTGTGGGATATCGGCCTCGAAGTCGGCCACAGCGTGCGCACGGTCGACGAGTGTCTGGCAATGGCCGAACAGGACATCACCGTGCAGACGACGCTCCTCGAAGCGAGGCTGCTGGCCGGCAATCGCGAGCTCTTTCGCACCTTCGTGCAGAGAACCACGGCGGCGCTCGATCCCGGGACCTTTCTCGAGGAGAAACAGCTCGAGCAGCAGCAGCGTCACGCGCGCTACCAGGAAACGAACCTCGAGCCGAATATCAAGGAGAGCGCGGGCGGCTTGCGCGACCTGCAGACGATATTCTGGATCGCGCGTGCAGCCGGTGTGGGAAAGACCTGGATCGACCTCGCCAGCCGTGATCTGATCACGCCCGCGGAAGCGCGGGAGATCCGCCGCGAAGAGCGTTTTCTGAAGACACTGCGCATCCGTCTTCACTACATCGCACGCCGTCGGGAGGATCGCCTCGTCTTCGACCATCAGTCCGCGCTCGCGGCGCAGTTCGGCTTGCGCGATCGTGCGCATCTTCGCGCGAGCGAGCAGCTCATGCAGCGTTACTATCGTGCGGCGAAAAAAGTATCGCAGCTGAACACCATATTGCTGCAGAACCTGACCGCACTCATCGAGCCTCAGCACGACCGTGAATACCATCCGATCAACGAGCGCTTCGGTGTGCGCGGAGAGTTCCTGGAAGCTTCAGCCGAGGATCTCTACGAGCGTCACCCGGCAGCGCTGCTGGAAACGTTCATGCTGCTCCAGGAGCACCACGAGCTGAAAGGAATCAGCGCCGGGACGCTGCGCGCCCTCTGGCGCGCGCGGCGGCTCATCGATAGCAGCTTCCGGGCGAAAGCGGAGCATCGGGAGCTCTTCATGGGCATTCTGCGCAGCCCCTCGCGCGTAGATCGCGAGCTCAGGCGAATGAATCGCTACGGTGTGCTCGGCCGTTATGTGCCCGCGTTCGGGAGAATCGTCGGGCAGATGCAGCACGATCTCTATCACGTGTACACGGTCGACGAGCACATCCTGAAAGTGGTACGGAATCTCCGGCGCTTCGCAGTGCCCGAGCTCGCTCACGAATTTCCGCTCTGCAGCCGTGTGATGAGCGGTTTCGAGCGGCCGGAGGTGCTGTATCTCGCAGGGCTCTTTCACGACATCGCGAAAGGCCGCGGCGGAGATCATTCGCAGCTCGGCGCGATCGACGCTCTGCGCTTTACACGCGCGCACGGGCTGGACGGCGAAGATTGCGAGCTCGTTGCGTGGCTGGTCGAGAATCATCTCGTAATGTCCTCGACCGCGCAAAAACAGGACATCAGCGATCCCGAGATCGTGAGGGCTTTTGCGGAGCGCGTCGGAACCGAGCGGCGTTTGAATGCGCTGTACCTTCTGACGGTCGCCGACATCCGCGGCACGAGCCCGAAGGTGTGGAACGCCTGGAAAGCGAAGCTGCTGGAAGACCTCTTCCATCTCACCCGCAGGCTCCTGGCCGGACACGGGGCGAGCCTCGAGAGCAGTGTGCAGGCCCGGCAGGAGGAAGCGCTCTCGAAGCTGCGTCTTTACGCCGTTCCGGAGGACGCGCACCAGAAGCTGTGGAACGAGCTCGATACGGCTTATTTCCTGCGGCACGACCCGCAGGAAATCGCGTGGCATACGCGCCTGCTCTATTACCGGGTCACGACCTCGACGCCTGTCGTGAAAGCGCGGCTTTCTCCGGCCGGCGAAGGGCTGCAGGTCATGGTGTACGTGCAGGACCAGAAGGAGCTCTTCGCGCGCATCTGCGGCTTCTTCGAAAGCATCGGCTACGACATACACGACGCGAAGGTGTACACGACGCGCGGCGGGTACGCGCTCGATACGTTCCAGGTGCACGAGCCCGACAATCGCCAGCCGCAGTATCGCGATGTGATGAGCTATATCGAGTACGAGCTCGCGCAGCGCCTGCTGCACAAAACGCCGTTGCCTCCGCTGCCGAAACCGCGGTTGAGCCGACAGCTCCGGCACTTCCCGATCTCGCCCGAGGTGAACCTGCAGCCTGACGACCGCGGCACGTACCAGGTGCTTTCAGTCATCGCCGGCGATCGGCCGGGTCTCCTTTCCCGCATCGCACGCGTGCTCACAGCTTACGACATCAATTTGCATACGGCCAAAATCAACACGCTCGGGTCCCGCGCCGAGGACGTGTTCCTCGTGACGGGCCCCGCGCTTTACGACGCCAAGACTGTCGTGCGATTCGAGGCGGATCT
>DASRIK010000160.1:0-24854 GCA_035650035.1 Burkholderiales bacterium
CGCGTCTTCTGATCGACGAACGCTTCCACGCCGTGGCCCTGGAAAAGAGTCACCGTGGAAACACCGGGCGCAAAACCGCGCGCAACCGACAGAGGCTGCCATGACGAATCCGATTCATCTTCCGCAAAACAGAGCGTGAACTTGCTCGGCGCGCCGAGCGTCGCGCGATCGGCCTCGCCCGGCCTTCCGCCACCGACGTTACGCACGATGAGATTCAGCGCTCTGCCGATCGTCGCATTCGCGCGATTGCCCTGGCCGAGCGCGTTGATCCCGCTTCCCATCCCGATCTTTTTCGCGATCGGTCCGTTGACGATCACGATGGGGCTCGAGAAATAGGTCGTCGCAAGGACGCCATGCAGCGTGAAGACTGGCTCGAGCGCGGCTTCGAGCGCCGCGAGCAGCACCGGCATGTACTCGGGTTTGCAGCCGGCGAGCACGGCGTTGATCGCGACTTTCTCCACCGTGCATTCCGCAAGGTAAGGCGGAATGCGGCCGACGATCTCGCCTGGTGCGCGCCGCGTGCCCGACAGCATGCGCAGCACGCGCTCGTCCGTCGGCGGCGTGACCGGCAAGCCGTCCGTCCAGCCGCGCTCGAAGCAGACTTCCATCGGATCGTCGTGCCCCGCAAGCTCGACTTTTCGTGCGACGAGGGCGCTGCCTTTGTATTTCGCTTCCAACCGCTCGGCCACCCCGGGCTCGAGTGAGCGCGAGCCTCAGCCGGGCCTGAATGCGGGCAGCGCGCCGCCAAGGTCTCCGAGGCCGGTCAGTTGCCGCCACCCATCGCGGTCCCAGCCGACGACGCGCTCCGCTTCGCGGCCGTTTTCGAAGCGCACCAGCGTAGGCGTCACTTCGATCGCGTTGAGCCATGAGTGATCCAGCTCGCGATCGTCGAGTATGCGCGCGACACCGGCCGGGAAGCGCGGATCGTCCTGCGAGACGATCTGAAATGCGGGCACGGCGGCTGCAACCTCGCGCAACTGCGCCTCGATCAGGGTGCACGTCGGGCAGGCGCGCTTCACGAATGCGACAAGGCCGTCGCGCGCGATTGCAGAATCCATGGTGCCGGCTCTCGAAAGGCAGCGAAGTTCGTAGTGTACTCCGACGCTTCTCCCCGCGCCGTCGATCGCGCGCGGATGGTATGATGGTCAAAGACCCTCGATGTATACCCGTCGCGCCGCACTCAAGGCACTCGCTGGCGCATTCGCGGCCGCGGCGCATCGATACCCGCTCGCAGCTCAACGCACTCAGTCGATGTCCAGCCGCCCCATTCCGCGCACCGGTGAACGCTTACCCGTGGTCGGCGTAGGCACGTGGCAGACATTCGACGTCGGACCGAACGCGCCGGAACGGGCGGAGCTGAAAGAGGTCCTGCGCCTGCTCGCCGAGCATGGCGGCAGCGTCATCGATTCCTCCCCGATGTACGGCGAAGCCGAGCGCGTCGCGGGAGACCTCACTGCAGAGCTGGGCATTCGCGACCGGTTTTTTTTCGCGACCAAGGTATGGACGCGCGGACGCGACGCAGGTATCCGCCAGATGGAGGAGTCGTTCCGCTTGATGCGCACGCAGCGAATGGATCTCATGCAGGTGCACAACCTCGTCGACGTCGAGACGCATGCCCGGACCCTGCAGGAGTGGAAGGCTGCCGGGCGCGTGCGCTACGTCGGCATCACCCATTACCACTCGGGCGCGTACCGCGATCTCGAGCGGCTGGTGAAGACGAAAGAGTTCGACTTCGTGCAGGTCAACTTCTCCATGGCGGAGCGTGAAGCGGAGGATCGCGTGCTGCCGCTCTGCGCCGACACGGCAACCGCCGTTCTGATCAATCGTCCGTTCGCCGGCGCAGATCTCTTCGGGCGCGTCAAAGGCCGCAAGCTGCCGCCCTGGGCTGTGGAGATCGACTGTACGACCTGGGGGCAGTTTTTCCTGAAGTGGATCCTAGGTCAACCTGCCGTGACGTGCGTGATACCCGGTACTCGCCGCACCGCGCATCTTTCGGATAACGTTCAGGCAGGCATGGGACGTTTACCGGACGCCGCGATGCGCAAGCGCATGCTGGAGTACTTGCAGCAATGAGCTTTATCTCGCCCGAACATCTCTGGTTCTTGCTTGCGGTGCCCGCGCTCGTCGCGATTTACGCATTCGTCGTTTCGCGCCGGAAGAAAGGCGCCGTCAGATACGCGAGCCTCGATCTCGTCAAGGAAGCGATGGGACCGGGGCAGCGGCTGCGGCGGCACATCCCGCCGCTTCTTTTCCTGCTTGCGCTCGCCGCCACGCTGCTCGCCGTCGCGCGCCCGACGGCGGTGATCACACTGCCTTCCGAGCAGCGCACGATCATCATGGCAATCGACGTCTCGCTCAGCATGCGAGCGACGGATGTGGAGCCGAACCGCCTGGCGGCGGCACAGGAAGCGGCAAAAACGTTCATACAGCAGCAGCCGGCCGACGTACGCCTCGGCATCGTGTCGTTCGCCGGCACCGCCCTGCTCGTGCAATCTCCGACCCACAATCGCGACGATCTGCTCGCGGCCATCGATCGTCTCGAGCTTCAGCGTCACACCGCGATCGGCAGCGGGATTATCGTCTCGCTTTCGACGATCTTCCCCGACGCCGGCATCGATCTCGAAACGATGATCTTCGGCAGCGGCAGCGCGCGCGACACGAAGCGCGGAATCGCGATCGACCAACCGAAGAAAGCCGAGGAGAAAGAATTCATCCCCGTGGCCCCGGGATCGTATCGGTCGGCCGCAATCATATTGCTGAGCGACGGCCGCCGCACCACGGGACCCGATCCGCTCGATGCTGCGAAGATGGCAGCAGACCGCGGTGTGCGAGTATTCACCGTCGGCCTCGGAAACGCGCAGGGCGGCATGGCGAACTTCGAAGGCTGGTCGGTGTATATGCGCTTCGACGAAGAAACGCTGCGGGCGATCGCGGATGTCACCCGCGGGGAGTATTTCTCCGCCTCGAGCGCGTCCGAGCTGAAGAAGGTCTACGAGACGCTCAACGCGAAGTTCACCATGGAAAAAAAACAGACCGAGATCACCGCACTCGTGACTGCCGCTGCCGCTCTGCTCTCGCTTGCGGCAGGGACGCTCTCGCTCCTCTGGTTCAACCGCCTCGTATAGGGTTAAATAGTCGCCGGGAGGAGACGAACGGGGGCGGCGCACGTCAGGACAGCCGCTTGAACCGTGCAAATCCAAGCGAAGCACGGAACTTTTGGGCCCCCGCTTTGCCTCTAGGTCACTGTAAGGTGTCCACGGAGGTATCGGTCGATGCTGGCAGCTCTGCGCGCCACACGGTCCAGAGTCATTCTGGTCGCAGCCCTCGCGGCGCTGCTTGTTTCCTGCACGTTCACGCGCTTCGCCTACAACCAGGCGGATACGCTCGCGGCATGGACGGTCGACGAATATTTCGGCCTCGACGGCACGCAGAAAGACGAGTTCAACAAGCGTTTCGAGCGACTTTATTCGTGGCACCGCTACGAGCAGCTGCCCGAGTATGCGCAGTTCATGCGCACTGCGCATGGCCGCATGCAGGCGGGACTTTCACGCGAAGATGTTCTGTGGTTTTCCGACGGCATCAAAACGCGCATTCGTGCACTCGCGCGCAAGGCAGCGCCGGACGCCGCTGCATTGCTTGCCACCGTAACGCCCGCTCAGATCGAACATCTGCAGCGCAAATGGGACAAGGAAAACCGCAAGTACCTCCGCGAACGTAAAGTGAACGGCACGCTCGAGGAACGCCAGGAAGCCGAAGCGAAGCGTCTCATCAAACACATCCAGGAATGGCTCGCGCCGCTCAACGGTGAGCAGGAGCAACGGATCGCCGCGCTTGCGCGCGAGCTGCCGCAGCTCGAGCGGGAACGCTACGCCGAGCGCCTTCGCCGTCAGAAGGCATTCCTCGAGCTCCTGTCGCACCGCCAGGAAGATCCGCAACGCTTCACCGCGCGGGTGGCGGACTACATGGCGAACTGGGAGCGCGGCCGCAGCGCCGACTATCAGAAACAGCTCGACCTCGCGTGGCAGAAGCGCGCAGAGCTTTTCGTGGCGGCGGACCGGATGCTCACCACCGACCAGCGGAAGGTCGCCTTACGCCGCATCGAGACGTACGCCGACGACTTCACGCACCTCGCCCGTCGCGGCGATACCAGCCGCACCGCCGCCCGCTAGCCGCACGGGCACTGCGCCCGTAAACATCGGGCACGCGGCCGGTTAAAATCCGGGCGCATGCCCCACTACTCCGGCACCATCCAATCGAAGCTCCCGCACGTCGGCACGACGATCTTCACCGTCATGTCGCGCCTCGCGGCAGAGCACAACGCGATCAATCTCTCCCAGGGCTTCCCCGATTTCGACTGTGCCCCTGAGCTTCGGGCGCTGGTAACCAAGTACATCGGCGCCGGCTTGAACCAGTACCCTCCGATGGCGGGCGTGCCGGTGCTCCGCGAGGCGATCGCAGAAAAAGTCGAAGCGCTCTACGGCGCGCGTTACGACGTCGAGCAC
Organism: Burkholderiales bacterium; assembly: GCA_035650035.1. Lineage (GTDB taxonomy): Bacteria > Pseudomonadota > Gammaproteobacteria > Burkholderiales > SG8-41 > JAQGMV01. Next base: position 4,503 of record DASRIK010000160.1, read on the forward strand.
GAGATCACGATCGTTCCCGGCGCGACCTACGGCATCTATACCGCGATCGCGGCACTCGTGCGGCCCGGCGACGAAGTGATCCTCTTCGAACCCGCTTACGACAGCTACGCGCCGGGGGTGGAAGTGAACGGCGGCACCCCGGTATACGTGCAGCTCACGTATCCGGATTACGCCATTCCGTGGGACGCGGTTCAGCAGGCGATCACACCGCGCACCCGGATGATCATCATCAATACGCCGAACAATCCGACGGCGAGCGTCTTCTCTGCGGAGGATCTGCGGACACTGGAAAGCATGCTCGCCCAGACCGACATCGTCGTGGTGAGCGACGAGGTTTACGAGCACATCGTCTTCGACGGGCACGCGCACCAGAGCGTCGCGCGATTTCCGCGGCTCGCGGAACGCAGCTTTCTGGTCTCCTCGTTCGGAAAGACGTATCACGTGACCGGCTGGAAAATGGGCTACGTGCTGGCGCCGCGCGAGCTCATGGCGGAGTTCCGCAAAGTGCACCAGTTCAACGCATTCGTCACGAACAGCCCGCTTCAATACGCGTTCGCGGAGCATATGAAGGACAAGGACGCCTACCTCGGCCTCGCCGCCTTCTACCAGAAGAAGCGCGATTTCTTTCTCTCGGCGCTCGAAGGCTCGCGGTTCCGGCCGCTGCCCTCCCGTGGCACATTCTTTCAGAACCTCTGTTACGACGCGGTGAGCGGCGAGCGGGACACCGATCTCGCCGTGCGTCTCACGCGCGAGCGTGGCGTCGCGTCCATTCCGGTGTCCGTGTTCTATCGCGAGCCGCCGCAGCACAAGGTCCTGCGGTTCTGTTTCGCGAAATCCGAGGCGACGCTCGCCCGGGGCGCGGAGATACTGCGCCAGATCTAGAAACCCTCCCTGCCCGGCGGCCAAGGCATTCCAGCCCTGGCCGCCGTCCCATCAATCAGCTCTAAGCCGTCCGGGTGTCACCCACTGTGGTGGCGCGCGCAACCCAGCCGAAGTACGCGGCTATGAGCGCGGTGCCCGCATGCAGCCAGACGTCATGGCCATGTAGCGGAGCGAGCCCGAAAAGCGTGTTCAGGCCGGGGATGAGCCCCATGATCGTGAGAATGCCGTAGATCACCGCGAGCGATTTCGCATACACGCGCGCAGCGCCGGCCGCGCGCGAAGCCGCGATGCCCCAGGCCCCGATCGCCAGGTGCACGAGGTTGTGCATGAGGTTCACGGGGAACAACCCCAGCAGATAGCCGTAGAACGCCGTGATGCCGAGCGGCGGTGCATCAGCCGGTGGTGGTGACAATAGTTGAGGAATAAAGCCCAATACACCCGCCGCCAGATAGATGATGCCTGCGATCAGTGCGAACGTTCGAACTGTCATGGCGATTCTCCTTCCTGTTGAGCCACATATCCGTGTGGCCGGCGTTGCAGTTGCACGCCGCGTGCCATCCCGCTTCCGCAACCCACCTCCTCGGGAATGGGCTTTGCAGCAGTCGCAGTGTACACGCGAGGAGTCGGCTTATGGCATCACCGGTTATCGCAGCTCTGGCCCTTGGTGTGGCCCTGATCGGAGCCTGTGACGTGTCGCAGAAGACGCCCCAGACCGTTGCGCCGGCAGCCGGTGCAGGACCCGCCGTGCCCGGTGCGGTGGTCGTCGGGCGGGAGGCACGAAATCCCGCTGACATGCCGCATGGCTCCGGCGTTGGGACGACTGTTGGAGACCGCAGCATGCGCCTGTACGGACCGGGCCTGAGCCGCAAGCTACAGACTCGCATTTAATCGCCTTACCTTCCAAGGAGAACAGGATGAGCTTCACGAACAAGACTTGCATTCTCGTCGCGGCGGCGGCGATCGGACTCGCCAGCTGTGCGACATCCAACGATCCCTATCGGACGACGTCCCCGACGTATCCGACGTATCCCGGCTACCCGGCGCAGGAGCTCGCCCGTTATGGCTATGTCGAATCGATCGAGACGGTAGCCGGAGAGCGCAGAGAAGGGCCGGGCATCGGGGCGATCGGGGGTGCCGTCGCCGGGGGCGTGCTCGGCAACCAGGTGGGGCACGGTACCGGGCGCGCGGCTGCCACCGTCGGCGGCGCAGTGATCGGCGGCGTGGTCGGCCACCAGGTCGAACAGCGCGTACGCGGCAATCAGTCGGCCGACTACCTCGTCCGCGTGCGTATGGACGACGGAACCTACCAGACGGTCAGGAAAGACTCGGTCGACAACCTCCGCGTGGGCGACCGCGTGCGTCTCGAGGGCGGAACGCTCTACCCGATGTGATGTCCCGGCTCTTCCGGACGAACGGCACCCCTGTCGCGTGCCGTTTGTTTTTTGCGGCCGGCGGCAGTGCGGCTAGAATTCGCCATGGCTGACAATTCCACGACTTCCAAGCTGTTCGACGACGAGTTGAACGATGCGATGCAGCAGCTGTTCGACGAGACGATCGAAGCGATCCAGCTCTCGAAGGTGAGTCCCGATCTGGACGATCTCGCCGCGACGTTTGCGGTGGCGCTGCTCAAGCTCGGGCTTGCGACCGGCTTCGTCGAACAGCGCTATCCCGGCTTCGCGAAAGACGTGGAAGAGAAGCGCCAGCGCGTGATCGCCGCGCTCACGCAGGAACAGCAGAAGCATTAGCCGAGGGGTGACGAGTGACAAGCCTGAAACTGCCGATTTATCTGGACAACTCGGCGACGACGCCGCTCGATCCGCGCGTCGTCGAGAGGATGCTGCCGTATCTCACGCAGCATTTCGGCAATCCGGCGAGCACCACGCACGAGTTCGGTCGCGCCGCTTTGCGCGCGGTGGAAGAAGCGCGCGTCGAAGTGGCGCGCCTTATCGGCGCGGACGAGCGCGAGGTCGTCTGGACCTCCGGCGCAACCGAGTCCAATAACCTCGCGATCAAAGGCGCGGCGTACGCGCTACAGCAGCGAGGGCGACATCTCGTGACGCTGCAGACGGAGCACAAGGCCGTGCTCGATACCATGAAGGAGCTCGAACGCGACGGCTTCGAAGTCACCTACCTCGCGCCCGAGACGAATGGATTGCTCGACCCGGCGCGCTTCGCCGCGGCCCTGCGCCCCGACACGACGGTCGCTTCGATCATGCTGGTGAACAATGAGATCGGCGTCATCCAGGATATCGAAGCGCTCGGCACGCTCTGCCGCGAGCGCGGAGTTCTTTTCCATGTCGACGCGGCGCAGGCTACGGGCAAAGTCGGGATCGATCTTCAGCGGGTGCCCGTGGATCTGATGTCGCTCACGGCGCACAAGACATACGGGCCGAAAGGCATCGGAGCGCTGTACGTACGCCGCGACCGCCGAGTGCGGCTCGAAGCGCAAATGCACGGCGGCGGCCACGAGCGCGGCTTGCGCTCGGGCACGCTTGCAACGCATCAGATTGCCGGCATGGGCGAATGTTTTCGCATCGCACGCGAAGAGATGCAGAGCGAAGTTGCGCGCATCCGGTCGCTGCGCGATCGACTCTGGGCGGGTCTGCGCGACTTGCCCGAGCTGCGCATAAATGGCGACATGGAGCGCCGCATCCCCAACAATCTCAACCTGAGCGTCGCGGTCGAAAACTGCGACGCCCTCGTGAGCTCGCTCAGCGACATCGCGGTATCGTCAACCTCCGCCTGCTCGTCAGGCAGCGCGATGCCCTCGCATGTCCTGCAGGCGATCGGCGCTGAAGGCTCAAGCACGCTCCGCATCACCGTGGGGCGCTTCAATACCGAAGCCGAGATCGACCACGCCATCGCGCATCTTCGCGAGAAGATCGAAGAGTGCCGGGCACGACGGACGCTCGCGCCGGCGTAGCGGCAAGACCGAACACTATCCACCGCGTCACCCGCTTAGCCTGCCGCGAACGGCGCCTCGGCGTGCGTACAGCGACAACGTGGATCGATGGAGCAAGACTCGATGGGTATGGACAATCCGCAAGTCGCGAGCATTTCTCTGGCGCTGCTGGTCGCGCTGGTCGTGCTTCTCCTCATCATCATCTGGTCGATCAAGCGCCACCGCGATCCCGACCTGCATATCGAATGCGACTCGCCGATCGACAAGCTCATTCCGTCGCTTGCCGGTCTTGCGCTCGCTACGCCGGTGGACGGCAATTCGGTCGAGCTTTTCGAGAACGGCGCGTTCTTCGACGTCCTCATCCAGGAGATACGTTCGGCCAGGAAGACAGTGCACTTCGAAACGTTTCTGTGGAAGGAAGGTACGCTCGGCACGCGCGTCGCCGACGCGCTTTCGGAGCGCGCTCGCGCCGGACTGAAGGTGCGCGTGCTGCTCGACGCCACCGGCACGAAACAGATGGGAAAAGACGCCGAACGGCAGATGAAGGATGCGGGCTGCAAGGTCGTCAAGTTCCACCACCGCCACATCCGGAACATCGGCGTCATGAACGAGCGGGATCACCGCAAGCTCATCGTGATCGATGGGCGCGTGGCATTCGTCGGCGGGCACTGCATTGTCGACGACTGGCTCGGCGATCCGCAGGACGGCGAGCACTTCGCCGACATCAGCGTGAGAGTGCGCGGCCCTATCGTCAACACGGTGCAATCGGTGTTCAGCGAAAACTGGGGCGCGGAGACCGGCGAGCTTTTCGTGGGTAACGATGTATTTCCCGAACCCGAGCGCGCGGGTGACATCACGGCGCACGCGGCGTTCTCGAAGCCCGAAGGCTCCGCGCCGGCGGTGAAAATCCTGCATCACACCGTGATCTGTATCGCACGCAAACGCATCTGGATCCAGAACCCGTATTTTCTGCCGGAGCCCGAGGCCATCGACGCGTTCGGGCAGGCGGTGAAACGCGGTGTCGACGTGCGGGTGCTGATGCCCTCGACGGGCGGCTCGGACAATCCCATGGTGCAGCACGCGGCGCACCGCAATTTCGAGAAGCTCATGAAGTGCGGCGTGCGCCTGTTCGAGTACTCCAACACATTGCTGCATCAGAAAGTGATGACCGTGGACGGTATCTGGTCAGCCGTCGGGTCCAGCAATTTCGACGATCGGTCTTTCGAGATCAATGACGAAATCACGCTCGCGTTCAAGGACGAGACGCTGGCCGAGCAGCTCGATCAGATTTTTCTGAAATACGCCGCCGGGTGTGAGGAGTTGAAGCTGGAGAAATGGCGCAAACGGGGGCTCTGGCAGCGGACGAAAGAGCAGCTTTTCTACCTGATCAACGAAGTGCTCTGATGCCACGTCATCCCGGACCTGATCCGGGATCGCGTTGGAATGGATCCTGCTTTGGTCAGGATGACGCGGCACCGCGTGCGCTGACAGCGCACGGGGCGCGTCACTTCGCGGCCCCGAGCTCCGTCAGGATTGCCTTGTACTCGGCGTATTCCTCGTCGAGCCGCTTGCGCGCGGTTTTCGCGTCAGCGTAGCCTTCGTCCCAGAAATTGTCCTGGAGGTCTTTCTTCCAGTCCGCCGTCTTGACGAGCGCGGCGAAGACGCGGTCCCAGTAAGCGACCTGCTCGGGCGTCATGCCGCGCGGTCCCATGATCCCGCGCCAGCTCGAAGAAACGGCGTTCACTCCCTGCTCCTTCCAGGTCGGCACCATTTCAAACGCGCCACCGAGGCGTTGTGGAGCCGAGACCGCGACCGGACGGAGCTTCCCCGATCTCACGTGCGCGACCATGTTGCCCGGCGCGGTGTTGATCGCGTCGACGTGGCCGCCGAGGAGCGCGAGGGTTGAAGCCGCGCCGCCGGGAAACACGACCGTTTTCACGCGCTTCAAATCAACGCCGCCGGCGCGCAACGCCACCATCAGCGTCGTGTGATTCGCACCGCCGACGCTCGTCGAAATTCCGAAGCTGACCGACTCGGGATCCTTGCGCACTCGATCGATCAGATCGCGCCCGCTGCGTATCGGGGAATCGGCGCGCACGTTCACCGCGAGATATTCCTCGAAGAGCATCGCCAGTGGCGTGAACGCGGTGTGGTTGTAGGGAATCAGCCCCATGATGTGGTTACTGATGGAGCCGGTCGTTGCAATGATGAGATAGTGACCGTCGCCCGGATGCTGGTTGAGGTACGTAAGGCCGATCGTGCCGCTGCCGCCGGGCCTGTTGATGACATTCACCGGCACGTCGACGAGCTTGTGCTGCGTCAATATGCGAGCGACCACGCGCGCAGTTCTGTCGGTCGTGCCACCAGGGCCTGAAGGCGCGACGATCTCCACCGGCTTGTCGGGTTTCCACGACCCGCCCGCGGCGAATGCCATCGCGGCGAACGAGCCGAGAACGAATCCGGTGAACGTGGTCAAAAGCAGCCGCGCGTGACGCAATCTCGCCTCCCTCGTGAAGACTCGATCAACTATAGCACGCACGCTTCGCGCGCCCGGGATGTCCCTTGACACGCGAGCCGCGGCGTCACGATACTCGGCGGACTCTCGGGTGACAGGAGCCCCATGTGGGGATGACGGCGGCAGAAAAAATTCTCTCGCGCGCAAGCGGCGTTGCGGCAGTGCATGCGGGCGAGATCGTCTATCCCGTCCCGGACTTCGTCATGATCCACGACGGCGTCGTCATGGGCGCGAAGGAAGAGCTCGATGCACTCGGCATCGACCGGGTCTTCGATGCGAACCGGATCATGATGGTGACCGATCACGACGTCGTATATCTCAACGATCGCGCAGCCGCGCGTGGCGCGTTCAATCGCAGGGCGGCGAGCGCGTGGGGCGTGAAGCAGTTCTACGACGCCGGCCGCGGCGGCCACGGCCACATTTTCCCCACCGAGCGCGGATTGCTGCTTCCCGGCATGTTTTATTTCGACAACGACCGTCATTGCACGAACGCCGGGGGCATCGGTGCCCTGGCGATCCGCGTGGGCGCGGAAATGAGCCGCGTGCTCGCGACGGGCACCAACTGGACGCTCGTGCCGAAAACGATATGCGTGAAGATAAGCGGACGCTTGCAGCCGGGCGTTTACGGCCGGGACCTCGGATTCCATCTCGCCGCGCTGGTGAAGAGCCGCGAGCTCGACATCGATTATCGCGTGCTCGAATTCGCGGGAGACATCGAGCAGTTCAGTCTTGCCGAGCGCATCGCGTTGTGCAGCACGCCCACCGAGATGCGCGCGATCGGTGTGTTCTTTCCGCCATCGCCGGCAGTCCTCGATTATGCGCGAGCGCGCGCGACGCGTTCTTTCGTGCCGGTGTATCCCGATGCCGATGCCCAATACGAAGCCGAGCTCTCCATCGACGTAAGCCGGCTGGAGCCTCAGGTTGCACTGCCGGGAGGCCCTTACAAAGCGGCGGACCTCTCGCGCGTCGCAGGCACGCGCGTGGACCACGCGTTCATAGGCTCGTGTGGTTCCGGTATGTACGACGATCTCGAAGTCGCTGCGAGCATACTCAGAGGCCGGCGTGTCGCGTCCAACGTGCGGCTCCTCGTCGTGCCTGGATCGGAGGATTCGACGCGACGACTGCATCGCGAAGGCCTGCTCGAAGTGTTTCAGGACGCCGGCGCTTTCGTCCTGCCTGCCGGTTGCGGTCCATGCGCGAGCGGCCGTATGGGGCTGCTTCACAGCGGTGAGGTATCCATCTGCACGGCGACGGCGAACGGCGCCGGGCGCTTCGGCGCGCGCGACGCAGACATATACCTCGGCAGCCCGGCCACCGTTGCGGCCTCCGCGGTGACGGGAACCATCACGGACCCGCGCGAGTTCCTCGCATCGGCACTCCACTGAGACATCGGCAGGAATGGCACTCACCGCAGTTGAGAAGACGCTCGCCGCGAAAAGCGGCCGCTCGAGCGTGCAGCCGGGCGACGTCGTTTATCCCGACCCGGACTTCATCATGATTCACGATGGCGTCGTGATGGGCGCGAAGCGCGAGCTCGATGCACTGGGCATCAGTAAGCTCGCCGGCCCGGATAAAGTCGTGATGGTCACCGATCACGACGTGATCTACGGCAGCGCGCGTGCGGCCGAGCGCGGCGCGTTCAACCGGAAAGCGGCACGTGACTGGGGCGTGAGGAATTTTTTCGACGTCGGCCGCGGCGGGCACGGTCACATCTTTCCCATGGAATCCGGGATGCTGCTGCCGGGCATGTTCTATTTCGACAACGACCGTCACAGCACGAACGCCGGTGCGATCGGCGCCTTCGGATTTCGCATGGGAACCGAAATCAGCCGGGTGCTCGCAACCGGCACGAACTGGGTGATGGTGCCGAAAAGCGTGCGCGTGTGGATACGCGGCAAGCTGAGGCCCGGCGTTCACGCGCGCGACGTCGGATTCCGTCTCGCAACGCTCATCGCGAACGGCACGCTCGACGCCGACCTCGACTATCGCGTGCTCGAGTATGCAGGCGAGCTGGATCAGTTCGACCTTGCGAGCCGCGCTGCGCTGTGCTCGAGCCCGACCGAAGTGCGCGCGTACGGCGTTTTTCTGCCGCCCTCCGAAGCGATACTGGCGCACGCGCGGGCGGTCGCGACGCGTCCGTTCACACCCGTGTACCCGGATATCGATGCGCGCTATGAAGCCGAGCTCGTCCTCGACGTGAGCACGCTCGAGCCGCAGGTGGCGCTCCCGGGCGGCGTGCACAATGCCGTCGACGTCGCGACAGCCGCAGGCACGAAGATCGATCACGTCTTCCTCGGCTCGTGCGGCTCGGGCATGTATCCGGACCTCGAGACTGCCGCCGCGCTTCTGAAAGGCCAGCGCATCGCGCCCCACGTGCGCATGTTCGTGGCCCCCGGGTCGGAGGCATCGACGCAGCGCATGGCGCGCGAGGGCCTTCTCCAGGTCTTCATCGAGGCCGGCGCGGTCATGCTCCCGGCCGGATGCGGCCCGTGTAACGACGCGGTGATCGGTCCCGTGCATTCGGGCGAAGTGTCCATCTCGACCGCCGCCAACAACAACGTCGGTCGCTTCGGCGCGAAAGACGCGCAGCTTTACCTCGGCAGCCCTGCAACCGTCACGGCATCGGCGATTGCGGGCAAGATTACAGATCCCCGCGAGATGTTGAATACGAGGAAGTGACATGAATACGGATTTCCAGTGGCGCCTCAAAGGCCGTTGCTACAAGCTCGGGCACGACGTGCCGCATGCGGGTGGCGTCGTCCCGAACTCCATCATCGCGGGCCGCTACTTCGACCCGAAAGACATCATCCCGCATCTTTTCGAAGAGACGGATCCCGGCTTTCACGAGCGGTGCAAGCCGGGCGACATCATCGTCGCCGGACGCAACTTCGGCATGGGCCCCAAGATGAACGGCTACATCGCAATGCAGGCACTCGGGCTGGGCCTCGTCTGCGAATCCATGCCATTCCTGGCCTATCGTGCCGCGGTGGGATGCGGCTTGCGCGTGATGACGGACTGCATAAACGTCACGGAAATGTGCGACACCGGGGACGAGCTCGAAGTCGACTTCCGCAGCGGTTACTTCATCAATCACACACGCGACGTCCAGCGGGAATATCCGCCGGTCCCGGAAAGCCTCCTCGAGCTGATCGAGCTCGGCGGCAATGCCGGATGGCTCAGGCAGTGGTGGCAGTCGCAGCACAAGGAACCGGCTTCCCCGCAGGTTTCCGGCGCCCGCGGATGAGCCGGGTGTGGCGCGCTGCGGCGATCCTGCTGATTGCGCTCGCGGCGACTCGCGCGCACGCGGCCGATAAAGAGCCGCAGTGCGGTGGCACAACAGCGAGTCCCGAAGCTCATATCAAGGCCTGCACCCGGCTGATCGAGTTCGGGAGCCTCACGCGGCCCGATCTCGCGAAAGCTTATTACGCCCGCGGAACGGAATGGGCCAATCAGGGCAATCACGATCGGGCGATCGCCGATTTCACGGTGGCGGTCGAGCTCGAGCCGAAGTTTGCGTCGGCCTATTACAACCGCGCCCTCTCCCGCTCGGAAAAAGGCGACGCCGATCTCGCGATCGCGGACTACGACACGGCGCTCCAGCTCGCGCCGAAGGACTGGAAGGCACACGTGGGCCGGGCCGTCGAATGGACGGTCAAAGGCGAATACAAGCACGCGCTTGCCGATTACGAAGCCGTGATCCGGCTGGAGCCGCAGACCCTCACGGGGTATTTCGGGCGTGGCCGCGTGCGGTTTTATGTAGGCGAGTTCACGTCCGCCGCTTCGGATTTCGCCCGCGCATACCAGATCGAGCCCGGAATGTACACGGCGCTCTGGCTTTTTCTCGCGCGCAAGCGTGCGGACATCGCCGGAGAGAAAACGCTCGCGCAGGAAGCCGGAACGACCGGAACGGGTCGATGGCCCGCGCCCGTGATCGGGCTATTCCTCGGCGTAAACAACCCCGAGGCGGTGCAGAAAGCGGCCACCGATCTCAACGTGAGGCGCCAGCGGGACCAGCGGTGCGAAGCGAATTTCTATATCGCGCAATGGCACATTCTGCGCGGCGCGCGCGACGCCGCGGCCCCGTTGCTGAACGACGCGCGGGCAAGCTGCCCGAGCTCGTTCATCGAGCACGAAGGTGCGGTGGCGGAACTGAGGAGGCTCGACTCACAACGGCCGCGCTAGCGCCGATTCGACGATGCTCGAGATGAGCTTCGGGTACGGAACTCCGGCAAAGCAGAGATCGCGCCCGAACGTATGTCTCGTAAGATCCGGGTTCGGGTTGGCTTCCAGGAAAACCAGCCGTCCTTCGGGCGTGAGCCGGTAATCGATGCGCGCGTAATCGCGCAGGTTGAGCGCGTGGAATATGCGGCGGCTGGCGTCCCGGATCGTATCAGTCAGATCCGGAGGCAGCCGCGCCGGCCGGTAGCGGATGCCCCATCTGCGCTGGTACTGCCGGTCGTTCTTCACCTTGAACGTGGCGAGGCGTGGGGCGCCGGCGCTGCGGCGGCCGACGACGAGCTCGAGCGGCGGCATCACTTCGGGTTCGTTACCGAGCAGCGCGACGAAGAGATCGCGCCCGGTGACGAATTCCTCGCAAAGCAGCGGCTCGTCGCTGCGTCTGCGTATCTCCGCCACGCGTTTCATCAGCTGAGTCTCGCTGTGCACGAGCGCGCCGTTCGTAATCGCGTCCGAAGCGTCGCCGAACTGGGGCTTGACGATCACGGGAAAGGCGAGCGAACGGACATCGGGGCGGCGGCCGTTCACGACCGCATGTGGCGCCACGGCAACGCCAAGTTCGGCGACGATTCTCTTCGCCAGTACCTTGTCGCGCGCGAGCTGCATCCCTTTTGCATCTGCGCCGGTGTAGCGCAGGCGCATCATTTCCAGCATGGCGGCGATGGCGGCATCGAGCCGGCGATCGCCCCCGATCCATTCCGTGAGATTGAAGACGAGCCGGGGCTTAAGCTCGCGCAGCTCGTCGATCGTCGGCGTAATGTGCGGATCGAACGGCACCACGACGACGTTCGTGTGCTGTCGCCTGAGCGCATGCAGCACGTACGCTTCCATCGAGCCCGGATCGAGGACGAAGCAGCCGGTGCTGCCGCGCACACCCACTTCCTCGTCGACCAGCACCGCAACGTCGCACGTGCGGCGCCGTCGCCATGACTTTCGCATGCCGCGATTGTAACGCGGCTTCGGTTCCGCGGCTCTCCGGCGCCGCCGATCTTTACGCGCGCCGCTTCATTTGAAGTTCGCCACGCTGCGCGCCGAGCCCGTCAGCTCGAGTATATGCATGCCGGTGTCGGCGCGATCGACGATATAGATGTAGCCGCGATCGTCCACTTCGACGTTATTCGTCTGTACGGCACGCTTGCAGCGCATGCCGGACGCGTCCTTCACGCAGCGCTGATCGGTCTTGTCCGTCATCCCGGGGATGTAATACCCGAGCTCCCTGGGATTGTAGGGATCGCGTATATCCACCGCGCGCACGCCGGCGTTGAACCACGAGAAGAACACGATGCGCTTGTCGTAGGCCGGATGCTGGTATTCGTTCGACGCATGTGCGCCGAAACGGCCGCCTCTGGTGCAGAAGCCATGCGGCTGCTCGGGCACGTCGAACGTGGCGATGCCGAGGGGGGTGCGCTCGTTCGTGATATCGACGATGTAGACAGCCTGCCGCGGCTCGTTGCACTCGTTCGACGTCGATTCGTTCACGACGACGATCACGTCGCGGTGCTGGGGACCTTTCGTGTACTTGGACAGGCCCGGCACCGGTATGCCGAGCACCGGGAGAGTGGTGTGCGCGCCCATGTAAGGCGGCGTCGGGAACTGAGCGATCACCGCGTCCCGCAGGTTCGCCGCCGTCGGCTCGGGGGCACCCTTCAGGAGCTTCTCGCGGTCGACGATCTGAACGAAGCCGTCGGCCGCCGTTCCATAGCCGAAATAAACGCGATTGCGCTTCGGGCCTGTCGAAATCGGCCCGTGCAGCCTGAACTGGGCTTTCCCTTTCGCGCCCGGCTCCTGACCCGCCACGTCCCAGTTGCGAATGAGGACCGGCTTGGCTGGATTCGAGAGATCGTAAACCTGGGTCATGCGGTCGGACGGCCATCCCGCCAGCCCGGAAACGAGGTAGGCGATGCCGGTATCGCATTCCCACCAGTTCTTGTGCGTGCCGCGCAGCTTCTGCTCGACCACGACCACCCGGGTCGGTTTCTCGGGCTGCGTCACATCCCATACTTCGTGGGCCGAATTGCCGTAAGAACGCAGCATGTAGACCTTGCTGCGATCGCCTCTCGGCAGCTCCGCCCCGTTGCAGATCCGCACCATTTGCGCACCGCCCGCTTCGCCGCGGCCCGTATCGCCCTCGATGTGTACGAGATAGCGCGGCTTTGCCGGGTCCGTGACGTCGATGATGGACGTGCCGTTCTGCTCCTCGCGGCCCGTCTGGGGATTGAGTCTCACACCGCCGTGATGACCCACGTAAGCGATGTGGCGGTTCCCCTGGCGATGTATCACGGGCTGGTAGGCGGACCGCGCCTGGAGGTCGTTGTACCCGAGCAGGCGCATATTGCGTCCTTCGGCAACCTCGGGCCGGTACTCGCCCGTCGCGCCCGGACCCGGGGTTTCGCAGCCGGTGAGCGTGGATACGACGATCGCAGCGACGGCCGCCGCGCGCGTGGTGCGTACAAAAAGCGTCCTGCAAGTCTGCATAGTGTTCCTCCCGTTGAGACGAAACAGTTTTTTTATGCCGGGCGCGTCTCCGCCTCGCTCAGCGCCATGTGAACGCGTTCAGGCAGCATCGGCTGCTGCCGCAGCCGTACGCCCGTCAGCTGATACACCGCGTTCGAGATGGCCGGCGCGGCGAGCGGCGTTGTCATCTGTCCCGCGCCGGTCGGATGGTTGCGCGTGGGCATGAGCTTCAGATGGATCTGTGGCAGATCCTTCATTCGGGGCACGTGGTAATCGTAGAAGTTCGACTGCTGCACCACGCCGTCGGCGATCGTGATGCGCTCCATCAGCGCCAGCCCGAGCCCGTACACGAGCGAGCTTTCGCTCTGCGCAAGCACGTTGTCCGGGTGCACCGGCACGCCGCAATCGATCGTGCACCAGAAGTTGTGGACTTTGATCGCGCCGCTTGTGCGATCGACGGAGACTTCCGCGATACCGGCGAGCTGCGTCCCGGAATAATCGAGATATGCGACGCCGAGCCCGCGGCCGGGGCGCTTCCTCCCCCAGTCCGCCATTCTTGCGACTTCTTCGATCACTGCGCGCGCACGCGGCTGTTTCGCGAGGTGCTGCAGCCGGAAGCCGATCGGATCCACACCGCGTTTTGCCGCCACTTCGTCCATGAACACTTCGTTCGCAAACGCATTCTGGCCGACGCCGATCGCGCGGAGCGGCGCCGTGCGCATGCCCGTATCCTGCTGCAGCCCGTCCGCCAGCCGGTCCGAGATGTCGTAGGTCGGGAGCTCCGTCCCGCGCATCGCGATGTTGTCGCGGCCTTTCATCACCTTCCACCGCACCGGATCCATGAACGAGAGCACACGGTCCGAGACCACACGGTGGTGCCACGCGATCAATTGTCCGTTCGCGTCCACGCCGGCGGTTATGCGGTTCACGTAAAGTGGCCGGAAACGGCCGTGGTGCACGTCGTCCTCGCGTGTCCAGATCACTTTCACGGGCTTGCCGGCGGCTTTAGACATGAGCACCGAGTCGACGATGAACTCGACGTCGCGGTTTCCCCGGCGGCCGAAACCGCCACCGAGGAGGTAGCCGTTGTATTTCACTTTGCTTTGCGGGATGCCGAGCGCAGCGGCGACGGCATCGACGGCGATCGTCTGACTTTGCGTGCCGACCCAGATTTCGCAGCTGTCACCCGACGGGCTGACGGCGGCGATGGAATTGAGCGGCTCCATCTGTGCGTGGTAGGCGTAATCGGCGCGGTACTCGCCTTCGAATACCGCCGTGGAGCGTTTCATCGCGGCGTGCACATCGCCTTTCGTTTCCCATGCGACGCCTTTGAGCGAAGCATCGCGCGCGACGGCTGCGAACTGGTCGAGACCTTTCGCGGTGGAGAAGCCCCAGCCGGTTGCCTTGCGGCTCCACGTCACTTTCAGCGCGTTCTTCGCCTTGAATGCCGTCCACGGCGAATCGGCGAGCACACCGACGCCATATTTCAGCGGGACGATGCCGATCACGCCATCGATCGCGCGCGCCGCAGCGTCGTCGATTTTCTCGGGCGCAGCACCTTCGACCGGCTCGCGAAGAATCGCGCCGTAAATCATGCCGGGCACTTGCACGTCGATGCTGTAAGTGCACGAACCGTTCACTTTCGACGGCACGTCGATACGCCCGACGTCCTTGCCGACGAGCCGGAAATCTTTCGTCGCGAGCGGCTCCAGCGCGATTTGCGGCGCTTCGGCCGGAATCCGGGCGAAAGCGGCGATCTCGCCGTACGTGAGCTTGCGACCGGATTTCTCGTGCAGCACTACGCCCGGAATCGTGGTGAGCTCGGGAAGCGGTACGTTCCACTGACGTGCAGCGTTATCGATGAGAACGTAACGCACCTGCGCGCCGAATTGTCGAAGCGCTGTGAAGTAGCCCGTAACCGTGGCGCTGCCAGCCGTGTACTGAAGACCGCCGAAAGCCGGGTTGCCATACAGCTTGTTATCCGGCGGTGCTGCGACGATCGTGACCTTGCTCCAGTCCGCGTCCATCTCGTCCGCGATGATGCGCGGCAAAGACGTGAGCGAGCCCTGCCCCATCTCGGCAGCGGGCGACATGATGTAAACGGTACCGTCGGTCGTCAGCGTCACGTAGGCGTTCACCTTCGCCTGCTTCGCCGTCGCTGCGTGCGCTTCGACGCTCTCCAGCAGCTGAGGGACACCGGCCGCGACTCCGAACGTCAATCCTGCCGCGCCGACCATGAACCGGCGCCGATTCGGCTGGAACTCGCGATCGAATTCTTCATGTAGCGGCGCAAGCCGCCTGGACGGGGTAGCGTCCTGCGAAGTGGGACGTGTCGTAGATTTTTCCATGTTAGACCTCCTTCGAGGCGCGTTCGATCGCGCGCACGATCCGCAGGTATGTCCCGCAGCGGCAGATGTTCGGGCTCATGTAATCGACGATCTGCTCGCGGCTCGGGCGCGGATTCTCTTTGAGCAGCCCTGCCGCACGCATGATCTGTCCCGACTGGCAGTAGCCGCATTGCGGGACCTGTTCCGCGATCCACGCTTTCTGGAGCGGGTGGCTGGAATCCCGCGAAAGCCCCTCGATCGTGGTGACGCTGCGGCCCGCGACGTCCTTGAACGCATGCAGGCACGATTGCGTCGGCTTGCCATCGAGGTGCACGGTGCACGCCCCGCATTGGCCGACCCCGCAGCCGAATTTCGTCCCGGGAAGCTTCAGGTGCTCGCGCAGCACCCACAGGAGCGGCGTGTCTTCGTCAGCGGTAATGGAATGGCGCTGACCGTTGACGGTGAGCGCCGCGGTGATTTTGCTCATGTGCTCCTCCTGTGCGGAGTCCCGCAGTGCCAGGGACTCTTCGACCCATTCTCCTCGGAGCACGCGGTCGAGTGAGCTCGCCGCGATCGTTGTGAACTTATTCTAAGCCGAAACGCGGCAGCGGGCGGCGATCACCAGTTCGGCGGGAGCTTCTTGTGTATCTGGATGCGCTTCGCGTCTATGGTGATATAGCCGCCGGCGGTGAGATCGCGCATGATGCGGCTCACCATCTCGCGCGATCCTCCGATACGTGCGGCGATGTCGCTTTGCGTGAGCCGTTCAGGAATCGTGCGCTCGCCGTCCACCTCCACCGCATTTTCCTGGACGAAGCGGACGAATCGTCCGTAGACGTCCTTCAATGCGAGATCGCGCACTTTTGCGGTGAGCGAGCGTACCCGCGCGATGAGCTTCCGGAGCATGTTGCGGGCAAACTCCGGATTCGCCGCCAGCAGCCCTTCGACATCGCCGTGGGGAATCAGAAAAAGGCGGCAGGGTTCGAGCGTCATCACCGACGCCGATCGCGGACCACCGTCCAGCACGAGCTCGCCGAAATAATCGCCCGCTTCCATGGTATGCAGCACGACTTCTCTCCCGTCGTCGCCGGTGCAGAAGACCTTGACGCGACCGGAAAGCAGGACGTACAGCGAGTCGGTTTCGTCGCCTTCGTTTACGACGACGACGTTTTTCCGGAAGGCGCGGGCGATACCGTGCGGCGCGAGCTCGCGCAGCGAGGCTTCATCGAGATCGGAGAACGGAGCCTGTGCTGTGGCCATACAGGCCGATCATGCATCAACGCCGGAGAGTTTGCTAACACCAGAACGATTTGAGACCGGCGGCGATACGTGCGACGACGACCACCGGCCGCAGCGCGCCGTCATTCAATGCCGGGTCGAGCCCCGCGCCGCCCCGTCGGTACAGGAGGAGCAGAAGCGACACGAGCGTGCCGCCGGGCAGCAGCAGCTCGATAAAAAGATACGGCCCGAAGGTGCGCAGACGCTTTACGATGTCCGACGTAACCGCGCGCTGCCTTTCGACGAACCCCCGGAGCTGCTGCTTTCCTGATGCGACTTGCATGACAAACCTCATGAACGTTATGAGTGTCATTGTCGCGACGCAGCACCCTCTCCGCCTCGTCAGCTGCCGCGGCGAAAATGTGTCATATGCACATTGACGGCCTCGCCCCGCCTGTGCATCTGACGCATTCCCCGAGCGTCACCTGACGGCGCGCTTGAGGCTCAAGCTGCGGAGAATGCGCTTCATCGGATGGGCAAGGTGCTCGTCCGGTGGAGGCACAGACAAGCGCGCGTCCGAGCCTTCTTCCCAAAAACTGCGCGTCATTCAGCGAAGGAGCTCATCATGAAAAGCAAACTGTTGGTTCTCGCCGTTCTGTCAATCGGGCTGCAAGGTGTCGCGCATGCGTTCCCCGCGGACGCCGAAGCGAATTACAGCCTTCCGCCGGCGGACACCTACGCCGACCAGCAAGCGCGCGCGGGCGTCGGCGCGACGGCATGGGGCGTGAGCAAGCGCCAGGTGGAACCCCACAACCCGTTTCCGTTCGGCGGCGGTTACATCGACGATTGACCGGGGCCGCGGTGCGGCCTCCAAAAAAGTCCGCACCGCACCTCGAGGTCACGTGAGAAGCGTGGAGGTGCAGCATGAACACTATCCGCATTTACCCTGGACGCGACGGGTGGTTCTATGAAGTCTGGATCGCTTCGCGGCTCGTCATTTTCGGCTGGTGTCAAAGCCGGGAACGGGCCGAATGGTGTGCTTCGGCCCAGTGAGCGGCTGAAGTTGCGGCGGCGGCATACGTAAAAGGCTCACGAGGTCCACAGCGTACCGCCACAGCTGTACACTCGGTTCCATGACCGAGTTGCTGTTCAGAGACAACGCATACCTCAAGACGGCGACGGCACGTGTGCTCGCCGTGCATGAAAACGGCATCGAGCTCGACCGCACTGTTTTCTATCCCGCCGGCGGCGGCCAGACCGGAGATAGCGGCGCGCTCGTGCGCGCGAATGGTGAGCGCATCGCCATCGGTGATACCCGCAAAGGCAGCACGCCCGAGAGCGTCCTGCACATTCCTCTTACGGGCATGCCACGGCCCGAGATCGGCGAGACGCTGGAGCTCGAAATCGACTGGGCGCGCCGCTATTCGCTCATGCGTCTGCACACCGCGCTTCACGTGATGTCCTGCGTCGTCGTGGCACCTGTCACCGGCGGCAACATCGCCCCCGACAAGGCGCGCCTCGATTTCGATATCGACATGAGCCGTCTCGACGCCGCGACCATCGAAGGCGAGACGAACGCGCTGATCGCGCGCGGCGTGGAAACCGAAACCGTCTGGATCACGGACGGGGAGCTCGACGCCCGGCCCGAGCTCGTGAAGACCATGAGCGTGCAGCCCCCGCGGGGCACGGGACGCGTGCGCCTGCTCAGGATCCCCGGCATCGACCTGCAGCCGTGCGGCGGCACGCACGTCGCGAACATCGGGGAGATCGGCGCGATCCGCGTGGTGAAAATCCGCAGCGAGGGCAAGCGCAACAAGCGCGTCGAGATCTCGCTCGCGCGTTAACGCTTCATCTGGAGCGCGGCCAGGGGACGCCCTGCTCTCTCGCTACCGTGCCCATTCCCCTGTAGACAAACTTCTGCAGCCGCTTCCCTTCGTAGGTCTCGGTCGTGTAGACGTTGCTTTTCGAGTCCGTGGCGATGCTGTGCACGCCGTAGAACTGCCCCGGCTGGCGTCCGCCGTCGCCGAAGTTCGTGATCTCGGTCATCGTTTCGCGCAGGACGATGCGCACTTTTTCGTTCGTCCCGTCCGCGAGGAATATGAAGCGCTGCTGCGGATCTTTCGAAAAAGCGAGGTCCCACGTGGAGCCGGAGCCGAGCGTCTCGCGCGCGTAATGGGCTTCTTTGATGAAAGAGCCGTCCTCCCGAAACACCTGGATGCGGTTCGCCTGACGGTCGCAGACGTACACGAGGCCGTCGTTGCTGCGCTCCACGCAGTGGACGGGATTGCGGAACTGCCTCGGCGGCGGCGCTTTCGGATCGTACTTGCCGAGGTCGGCGTCGTCGGGTTTGTTGCCGTAAGCGCCCCAATAGCGCTTCATCTTTCCCGTGTCGGCGTCGAGCACCGCGACGCGGCGGTTCTGGTAACCGTCGGCGACGTAGGCTTCGTTCGCCTTCGGATCGACCCAGATTTTCGCGACACGGCCGAAGTTGGTGAGGTCGTTACTGCCCGCGTTCTTGCCGAGGCCGCCGAGCTGCATCAGAAACTTGCCGTCTTTCGTGAACTTGAGGATATGCGCGTCCTTCGGCCCGTTGCCGCCGATCCATACGTTGCCTTTGTGATCGACGTGAATGCCGTGGTTGGATCCCGGCCACTCGTAACCGTTGCCCGGGCCACCCCAGGCACGAACGAGATTCCCGGCAGGATCGAACACGAGCACCGGAGGGGCACCCCGGCAGCATTCACCGACGCCGAGCTCCAGTGCCCGCTCATTGGCATGCAGCGTCGCGGAGCTGCGATGGATGATCCAGACGTGGTCCTGTTCGTCCACCCAGACGCCGATCACCATGCCGAGCAGCCAGTGATGCGGCAGCGGCTTGGGCCACAAGGGATCGACGTCGAACACCGGCGCGATGACGCGCGTACCGGCCTCGTTCGGCGCCGCGGCCGAGTCCGCGGCCTGATTGTCGAAAACGGACTGACACGCGCCGAGCGCTGTGAGTGTCACAACGAGAGCGATGCCGATGCGGATGTCGCGCTTTACCTTCGTGTCGTTCATGCGGCTCCCATTTGCGAGACAATCGGCGGGCCAGTATACGTCTCCCCGAACATGTCAGTCGACCGACCTGCGATGCGCATTTCGCTCGCGCTCACAATGTGGGCCGCATGGGTCGTGCTCGCATGCTCGGCGCCAACCGTGCGTGCACACGACATCCCGGCCGAAGTCGTCGTTCAGGCGTTTGTGAAACCAGTGGGCGAACGGCTGCAACTGCTTGTGCGCGTGCCGCTGAAAGCGATGCACGAGGTCGACTATCCGAAGCGCGGACCCGGATATCTCGATCTCGCACGCGCAAGCGCCGCACTCGAGCAGGCGGCAGCGCTGTGGATCACGGACAACGTTCAGGTCTACGAAGACGATCGTCGCGTCGAAGCGGGAGCGCTCGTGCAGGCGCGGGTATCACTCGAATCGGACAAATCGTTCGGTTCGTTCGAAACAGCCCTCGCGCACTTGAGCGGACCGCGCCTGCCCGTGAGCACGGACATTTACTGGGACCAGGCGCTGCTCGATGTGCTGCTCGAATATTCCATCGCTTCCGATCGGTCGCAGTTTTCGATACAGCCGCACCTCGAGCGGCTGGGCCTCAAAACGGTCACCGTTTTACGCTTCGTTTTGCCTGACGGTGCAGTGCGCGCGTTCGAATATCACGGCGATGCGGGGCGCGTCGTGCTCGACCCGCGCTGGCACCAGGCGGGCCTGCGCTTCTTGAAGTCCGGGTTCCTGCACATCCTTTCCGGCATCGATCATCTGCTGTTCCTGCT
>DASRIK010000161.1:0-5295 GCA_035650035.1 Burkholderiales bacterium
CTTCACGCCATGCTCGGCCGTGAGGCCCGCCCGCCTCGTCGCCAGCGTCACCTTGTCCGCCACGATGAACGAGGAGTAGAAGCCGACGCCGAACTGACCGATGAGGTGTGCGTCTTTCGCTTCGTCTCCGGTCAGCTTGTCGAAGAACTCGCGCGTGCCGGATTTAGCGATCGTGCCGATGTTCTCGATCACCTCCTGCCGCGACATGCCGATACCGTTGTCCGAAATGGTGATCGTGCGGGCGTTCTTGTCGAAGCTGACACGGATCCTGAGATCCGGGTCGCTTTCGTAAAGCGCCTTGTCGGTCAGCGCTTCGAAGCGCAGCTTGTCGGCCGCGTCGGACGCATTCGAGATGAGCTCACGCAGAAAGATCTCCTTGTTGCTGTACAAGGAGTGGATCATGAGCTTCAGCAATTGCCTGACTTCCGCCTGGAAGCCGAGCGTTTCGCGGGTTGGGGCTTCTGCCATCGTCTAACCTCCTAAGAGTGCCTAAAGCGTTGCTCATATGCGGGCAGCGCCGTCATTTTTCAAGCTGACCGGCGGCCAAGGCGACATCCGGCCTGTTAGCATAGCGGCCGAGGCATTCGCGGGCCGTTCATCTGGACGCTCGCGCGCCCGCTTTTTCCGGAGAGATCAAAAGAATGTTCTGCAATGTGCTCTTTCGCGCAGCCGCGGCGCTGATTGCAGCGGCGCTCGCGCCCACGGGGTGGGCCGCGGACGCAGGAACGGATTATCCGTCGCGCCCGATCCGGCTCGTCGTTCCTTTCCCGCCGGGCGGCGGCACCGATCTCGTGTCCCGAACCATACAGCCCGCCCTTTCGGCGCGCCTCGGCCAGCAGATCGTCATCGACAATCGGGGCGGTGCGCAGGGCATTCTCGGCACGCACATCGCGGCGACTGCCGCGCCTGACGGATACACCCTCGTCATTGCGGAGATCGGCGCAACGGCCGTCGCGACGGCGCTCACGCCCAACCTGCAATTCGACGTGGTGCGCGATTTCGCGCCCATCAGCCAGCTCATCACCCAGCCGTACATCATGGCGGTCAATCCCAGCGTACCGGCGAAGAATATCGCCGAATTCGTGAAGCTCGCGCAATCGAAACCCGGAGC
Source organism: Burkholderiales bacterium (assembly GCA_035650035.1). Lineage (GTDB taxonomy): Bacteria > Pseudomonadota > Gammaproteobacteria > Burkholderiales > SG8-41 > JAQGMV01. Next base: position 1,112 of record DASRIK010000161.1, read on the forward strand.
GCTCAACTACGGATCGGGCAACGTCACGGCTCACGTGATGCAGGAAGTATTCTTCCGCACGGCCAAAATGTCGCTCCAGCACATTCCGTATCGGGGGTCGGGCCCGACGATCGCGGCGCTCCTGCAGAACGAGATCCAGACGAGCTTCTCCGGGCCGGGCGCCGCTTTGCCGCAGATCAAGGCCGGCAAGATTCGTGCGCTCGCCGTCACGACGCTCAAACGTTCGCGCGAGCTTCCGGACGTGCCCACCCTCGACGAGTCCGGCTACAAAGGTTTCGAGATCAGCGGCTGGTACGGGATCATGGCGCCCGCGAAAACGCCGCGTCCGATCGTCAATCGTCTGAACGCGGACATCGTCGCGGTGCTCTCGAGCGGCGAAACGCCGAAGCTTCTGGCCACGCGCGGGTACGATCCCACGCCGACCACGCCCGAAGCTTTCACGAAATACTTGCGCTCCGAAGTCGCGCGCTGGTCGAAGGCGGTAAAGGACTACGGCATCAAGTCGATCGACTGACCGGGTAAGGAATGCTTCCGGCACACGTACGCAGCGCTTTGGCGAGCGCTCACAGCTGGAATCTGTCACGAGTGCAGCAGGCGCTCGTCATGATCGCATGCCTCGCGCTGGGCCTCGCCCTCGATGTGCATGTCGACCTGCCCGGGCAAGTGCTGCTGAGCGCCGGTGTCTGGGCCACTCTCTTCTACATCCTCAACTATGTGGACCGGCAGGAGCGGCAGGCGGTCTTCGCATGTCTCGCGATTGCGACGGCGGGCGAGCTCTTCCTCTCACTCGTGTGGGGACTGTACACGTATCGGCTGGAAAACATTCCGATGTTCGTGCCACCCGGTCACGCGATGCTCCTGCTGCTCGGCGTGAGACTTGCCCCAAGCATGTCGGAGCGCACGGCGAACGCGATTCTCTGTTCTGCGGCCGCATACGCCGTCGTTGCCGCCGCGACGGGAATCGACACCTTCGCGATTGCGCTCATCGCGGGCCTCGCAGTCGTTTCCTACGCGTTGCCGACGCACCGCAGGCTTTACGCGAGTACGTTCCTCCTCGCGCTCGCGCTGGAGCTTTATGGAACGTGGCTCGGTAACTGGGCGTGGAGTCCGCAAGTGCCGGTACTTGCGCTCGTCACGACGAATCCGCCGGGCCTTGCAAGCGCGTTCTATGGGGTGCTCGACGCGCTCGTCGCTTGCACGGCGCTTGCCATAGCCCACCGCGCGCGCCACACCACGCCGACGACGGGGGTCCCCGCAAGCGGGCTCCAACCGCGCTGAATGTTCAGGACTGCGGTCGCGGCGATTACGGTCCTGAGTCTCGTTGGCTGCGGAAGTTTCTCGGGATTCAAAAGCCGTGCATCCGGCTCCTATCTCGCCACCAAAGTTTGCGGCGTCGAGATCGACGGCAAGACCAGACGCGCGCACCTGCGCGTTGTCTACGCGGTCCTGAAGCCGCTGCCGCGGAACGGTGCGCTGGAAGTCGAATTCGAAAATCCTGCCAGGGACGCAGCACCGCTTCGTGTAACCCGGCGCCTTACCGGGAGCGAAAGCACGATCGAAGTGGTGTCGCCGGCGGTTACGGCCCTTCGGGCGCGTGAATACCAGGTCGTGGCGCGCGTCTATGCGACAGCCGAAAAACGCGAGGCGCTTGCGACGCAAACGCACGCGTGCGAATCGCTCGTGGACGAGCGCGACCTCTTGCGCTGATCGCCGGAAACGTGGTCAGAACGGGTGATCAGATGCTGATGGAGCCGACCAGGATCACGGGTCCGGTCGGCGCACCCGTGGGTGAACCGCCCGCCGGTTCGACCGACACTGCCAGCTTGCCGCCGATGCGTAACCGTCCCGCTTGTGCAGGCGGAACCGGGAATCTCGCATCGAGGCTGCCGAGCACCGCGAGCGAAACCGGCGGGCCGCCTTCCGCCGGCAGCAACCAGAGCTCGTAACTTTGATTCTGGCCGGCGATGACCGAACGCGCCGGTTTCAACTCGAGCGTGCGGCCGTCGCGCGAAAGGCGCGCAACGACGCGTGCGACATCCGCCTTGCCTTCGAGCTCGGCGATCTGAACGGCGGCGGGCTCCTCGAGCGGCCGCAGCACCTGAAAACCGATGCCGAAGATGAGCGCAGCCGTGGCTGCTGCCGCGAAGCCGCGCCAGAAACCGAGCCGGCGATGCCAGGGCGTGCGGTAACGTGCGAGACCGAGCTCACGCTCGAGGTCGCGCCATAAGCGCGCCGGGGGCTCGATCTCGATCATTCTGGTGGGCTCTGGAACGAAAGTGCGCTGCCAGTACGCAAAGCGCGTGGCGACGCGAGGCTCCTCGCGGAGCGCCCGTTCGAAACGCCGGCGCGCCCGTCCGCGAAGGGTGCCGAGCAGATACTCTCCGCAGAGGGCGTCCAGTGCGGCACTGTCGGCGATCCTCATCGTTCGGCACCCATGCATGTCTCCACGCATGCACGCAGGTTCGCCATGCCACGGCGTATCCATGCTTTAACCGTGCCGAGCGGTTTGCCGAGATGGGCGGCGAGATCTCCATGACTGAGGCCCCGGTCGTATGCGAGCACGAGCGCCTGACGCTCGACGGCCTGCAGCCGCGCGATGCAGTCGCGCACCCACTGCGCGGCGCGACGGCGGTCCTCGCTCTCGTCAGCGCCTGAACTCCACTCGAACAGGCGGTCAAGCGCGCCTTCCGGATCCTCGTCCGGCGCTTCGTGATACGAGTCGACGCGGGACACGTCGTGACTCGCGCGCACGTCGATTGCGCGGTTACGCACGATCGTCATCATCCAGGCGACAGGCTGTGTAGCCAGGGGATCGAACGCTTCCGCCTTGCGCCAGATTCCAGCGAACGCGTCGTGCAGGATTTCCTCCGCGACTTCGCGGCGCCCGACGATCCGCTGAGCGACCCCGAGCATGAGCGGGGCGCAAAGCCTGTAAAGACGCTCGAAGGCTTCCGCCGAACCTTCGTCGCGGGCAGCGGCACGCAGCAACAGTTTTTTGACTTCCTGATCGTCGAGCATCGTTCTTCGCGCTGACGCGCCCTTGAGCCCCTTGAACGAATACGGCCCAGTTCCCCCGCTGGATGCGTTGCCAGTGTAGTGGTCGCGCACTCGGCCGCGCAATTCGCAGCATCCAAACGGCGGAGGCGGTCGTAAAGGCCTTACAGGCGCGGCCGATCGGCGGATGCGCCGGGAAGGACCGCTGGAAGGAGGCTTTCATGAATGCGCTGCTCCACCCCATCGTAGCGGTTGTAGTATGTGTCGCCGCGGCCGTCTGCTTTGGCGCCGCGGCCCGGATCCACGCAATGGACCCGACGGAACCATCAGCGCCGGACAGCTCGGAGCTTTCGGTGGCCGCGGCACTTGCGGCTTCCCACAAAGCCTGGTCCGCGCTGGATTTCTGGATTCCGTAGGAGTGCCGCAGACGAAGGCGGAGACCCACGGATGAGCCGGCACCACGTGTTCGTTACCGGCGCGACCGGTTACATCGGCCGCGCGCTCGTGCCCGCGCTGCTCGCCCGCGGACACCACGTGCGGATGCTCGTGCGGCCCGGCTCGGAGCGCAGGGCGCCCGCCGGCGCGCAATGCGTGCGCGGCGACGCGCTGCAGGCAGGCTCGTACCGCGACCTTGTTGCGCCTGCCGACACGTTCGTGCATCTGGTCGGCACGCCGCATCCGGCGCCCTGGAAAGGGCAGGCGTTCCGCGCGGTGGATCTCGTATCGATCAGGTCCGCGGTCGAAGCGGCGCGATATGCGCGCGTGCAGCATTTCATCTACCTGAGCGTTGCGCAGCCGGCGCCTGTCATGGCCGCTTACATCGCCGTTCGGCAGGAAGGTGAAGGTCTGCTCGAGCGCAGCGGCTTGCGCGCGACGATCGTTCGACCCTGGTACGTGCTCGGCCCGGGTCATTACTGGCCTTTGCTCGTCGTCCCGATTTACCGCCTGCTCGAGCGACTGCCGTCGACCCGGGATATGGCGATGAGGCTCGGGCTCGTTCGCCTCGAGCAGCTCGTCTCGGCGCTGGTCGACGCCGTGGAGCGACCCGCCGCCGCTCCCCGCACCATCGGCGTGCCGGAGATGCGGACCCTTGCAGGACGACTTGCTGCCTAGCGACCCCTCCGACCGCACCGGCTGCCGGGCTCCCGGGCGATAGCTCGAACGATTGCCCGCGGGTCGCTCCCAGTGCA
>DASRIK010000162.1:0-4638 GCA_035650035.1 Burkholderiales bacterium
AGAAAGACGGGATCTTCTACTTTGTCAGCTATCGCGCGAAGGACCTGCTCGCCCGCGTGCGTTTCATCAGCCGGTTCTACGGCGAGGGTGAGGAGATCGCCCCGTCGCGCGTCTCGCAGGACGACGACGTTGCCCAGTTCATTTCACGGATCGAGCGCAACGACAATGCTTTCCAGCGCGCGCTTTCTCGCGCGAAGATTCGTCAGCTCACCAACTTCTATGAGACCGCAGTGTCGCAGCCGGCGATTCCCGGCACGGTGCTGCTCTATACGTCGGAAAGACTTTCGTTCCGCGCCAATGGCGACGGAGTCGGCCACCTCGGCGACCCGAGCTCGAAATTCCTGATCATCGACGGCCAGCATCGGCTCGCGGCGCTGCATTTCTACATGCTGGAGCGGCCGACCGACGCGGCAACGATCAGCGTGCCGTGCATCATCTTCGACGGTCGCAGCGAAGACTTCGCGGCCGAGATGTTCGTCATCATCAATTCGACGCCGACCCGGATCAACAAGAGCCATCTCGTGGACCTCTACGAGCGTGTATCCTGGGCGGATCCCGATCGGCGCTTTGCGGCGCGGCTCGTCGAAGACCTTTACAGCGAGGACGACAGCCCGCTGCAATACCGCATCAATCGCCTCGGCGGCCGCAGCCAGCAGGACAAGTGGATCCTGCAGGCGGAGCTTTTCAACGAGCTCCATCGCTGGGTGAGCGCCGACTGGAAGAAAATCAGGCAGGTCACCAACACTTACCGCGAGGGCGAGCGCTATTACGGGATCGTGCGTGACTTCCTCAAGGCTGCGCACCGCGTGTGGGGCGACACCTGGGGGAATGACAGCTATATGGTGACGAAGCCCGTGACCATCAAAGCGATGATACGGGTGTGCGCCGACCTCGCGCGCGCCGACGCCGATCCGGCAGACGGCCGCGTAAAACGCTGGGAAGGGACGTTATCGCCGTGGTGCGACAAGCAGCGCGAATTCCGTTCCGAAGGCTTTTACGAGCGCTTCCCCGCGAAAGGGCAGATCGAGCGCGTCGCGCGCATCCACCGCGATCTGGCCAAGTGGGCAGATATCGAAATCAAGAGTCCCGCCAAGACCCGGGATTAGCGCCGGGCCTGCGGGACCCGGGTCCCGCTTACGTGTTCTTGGCCGCCGTGCACATGATCTCCACCAGCGTGTCAGGCGAGCCGAGCTGAACTTCCACCGTTGCCCGCGCGGGTGGATTGCGCTGGTCGACCCACGCCATCCACGCTTCGTCCATCTGCGGCTTCAGCGCCATGTCGTTCACGTAAACAGTCGCGGTGAGTATCCGCGACTTGTGCGAGCCGCATTTCGCCAGCAGCGCGTCGATCTGCCGCAGCACGTCTTCCGCTTGTTCTTTCATTCCCGCGTTCAGATTCCCCGCGACCTGGCCGGCGAGGTAGATGATGCCGTTGTGCTCGACGGCATCGCTCAGCTTGCCCTCGATCGGATCGATCCGCTTGATATCACTCACCCTGGGTTCCTTTTCGGATAAGCGCGGCGCCAGCCGCGATGAATCCTTTTGCGGCCTGCTCGCAGGCCGCATCGTAGGTTATTTCCCGGCGATCATCATGATCTCCACCCGCGTGTCCGGCGTCCCGAGCCGCGATTCGACAGTCGCGCGCGCCGGTTTGTTGTTGGGGTCGACCCACGCCTGCCACGCTGCGTCCATGCCGTCCTTCTCCCGAATATCGCTCAACCAGACGTTGCACCAGAGTATTTTCGACTTGTCCGTACCCGCTTCGCCTAGAACCTTGTCGATTTTTCTCAGCACCTGCTCGGTTTGACCTTTGCACGAAGCTGCTCTGTCGTCGGCGGTGGTGCCGGCGACGAACACGAGATTGCCGTATTCGACGAGGCGCGAGAGGCTCGCACCGGGATGGTGACGCTTGATGGAATCGCTCATGGCTCGCTCCCTTGATATCGGTGATGCGTTGGAGGAATGCTCCGGTTGAAACCGTCGCACCGGGCATGAGATATATAGCAAGTTTTCAGAATCAGGAGGAAAGATGATGCACATCGTGCGGCCGCACTGGGCGGCGCTCGCTTTTGCGTGCGCGGTGATTTCGGCGCCTGTCCATGGGCAGGCGACCTACCCGAGCAAGCCCGTGCGCTGGGTCATTCCGTTCCCGCCGGGCGGCGGCACCGACGTGATCTCACGCACGCTTGCCCAGAAGCTCACGGAGCTGTGGGGTCAGCAGGTGATCGCCGACAACAGGCCGGGTTCCGGTGGCACCATCGGGCTTGCCGCGGCTGCGAAGCTCCCGGCGGACGGCTATAACATCGTGCTTGGGCAGCTCGCGAACGTGGCGATCGCGCCGGCGCTCTATCCGAAGCTTCCCTACGATGCGGTCAGGGACTTCACGCCGGTGACACTGGCGCTCACGTCTCCGCTGATTCTCGTCGTCCACCCTTCAGTGCCGGCGAAGAACGTGAAGGAGCTGATCGCGCTCGCGCGCGCGAAGCCCGACGCGATTACGTTCGGCTCGCCCGGGAACGGCACGACGGGACACCTCGCGACCGAAATCATCAAGGGCGCGGGCAAAGTCCGCATGGTGCACATCCCGTACAAAGGCGCGGTGCCGGCGTTCACCGGCCTTTTGGGCGGCGAGATCGCCGTCTACATGAGCAGCATTCAGCCGGCGCTGCCGATGCTCAAGGCAGGCCGCGTGAGAGCGCTCGGGGTCACCAGCGCAAAGCGCATTGCGACGCTGCCGGAAATACCGACGATCGCGGAAACAGGGCTACCCGGTTACGAGGTGACCAACTGGTATGGCGTCATGGCGCCGGCTGGCGTGCCGAAGGATGTGCTCGGGAAGCTACACGCCGATCTCGTGAAAGTCATGAAGCAGCCGGACGTGCAGCAGCGCTTTGCAGCCGAAGGCGGAGATGCGACGCCGAACACACCGGAGCAGTTCGCCGTGTTCATACGCAACGAAATCGCGAAGTGGGGTAAGGCCGTGCGTGAGTCCGGCGCGAAGGTGGATTGAAACCTACAACGCGCTCAGCGAAGCTGAGCGCAAAAAGGATTCATCGCGGCTGGCGCCGCGCACATCAGCATGTTCTTAAAGGGCATCGCAGACAGCCTGCGTCACGATCTCGGTCGTCGCTTCACCGCCGAGATCGGGCGTATGGATGCGCTTTGCGGTCACCGCTTCGATCGCGGCCATCAGGCGCGCTGCCGATTCCCGCTCGCCGAGATGCTCGAGCATCATCGAAGCCGTCCAGAACGTGGCGATCGGATTTGCGATGCCTTTGCCGGTGATGTCGAAAGCCGAACCGTGAATCGGTTCGAACATCGAGGGAAATCTGCGCTCGGGATTGAGGTTCGCGGTGGGTGCGATGCCGAGGCTCCCTGAAAGAGCCGCCGCGAGATCCGACAGGATGTCTGCGTGGAGATTCGTCGCGACGACCGTGTCGAGCCAGCGCGGCTTCAGCACCATCTGCGTCGTCACCGCGTCGACGAGCACGCGCTGCGTTTCGACGTCGGGATACTTTTTCGCGACTTCATAGAAAATCTCGTCCCACATCACCATTCCGTGACGTTGCGCGTTCGATTTGGTGACGAGCGTCAGGTGTTTGCGCGGACGCTTGCGAGCGAGCTCGAATGCAAAGCGGTGGATGCGCTCGACGCCCGAGCGCGTGAATATCGAGGTCTCTGTCGCCACTTCCTCGGGCAGCCCACGATGCGCGCGGCCGCCGCTGCCGGAGTATTCGCCTTCGGAATTTTCGCGGATGATGACCCAGTCGATCTCCTCGCCGTTGCGAAGCGGGCTCGTTACGCCCGGAAGCACGCGCGCGGGCCGCACGTTCGCATACTGATCGAAGCCCTGACAGATGGGCAGCCGCAAACCCCAGAGCGATACGTGGTCCGGCACATCGGGCGCACCGACGGCGCCGAAAAAAATCGCGTCGAAGGTTCTGAGTTTCTCGAGGCCCCCTTCGGGTATGTAATGCCCGTGCTTCTGGTAGTACGCGCTGCTCCACGGGAAATCCTCGACATGGATCTTGTAACCGCCTTCGCGCGCGGCGAGGAGCTCCAGCACCTGCAGGCCGGCCGCGATGACTTCGATACCGATGCCGTCTCCAGGTATCGCTGCGATTTTGTACTCGCGCATGGAAACCCCGCTGAAAGAAGAGGGCGCATGCTATCCCAAAGGGGATGGCTTCGCTATTTTACGTCGGCGAGTTTCGCGCTTCAGGTGGGCTAAAATCCTCGCGCCTACCTGACGTCCGCGCCCGCCGCTTGAAACTCCTCGCCCTCGACACTTCGACCGAATACTGCTCTACGGCATTGTGGACCGACGGTCACGTTGACGTGCGCGAAGCGCAAGCCGGACAGCGCCACTCGGAATTGTTGCTCGGGATGATCGACGAGCTGCTGAAAGGGGCCGGCCTGCGCCTGCTCGATCTCGACGGCATCGCGTTCGGCGAAGGCCCCGGATCGTTCACCGGACTGCGCATCGCCTGTGGCGTCGTTCAGGGACTCGCATTCGGATCGGGACTGCCGGTGGCGGGCATCGGTACCCTGCTCGCGATGGCCGAAGGCACGGGCGCGGACAAAGTCGTCTGCTGTCTCGACGCGCGAATGAACGAGGTATATCACGCAGCGTATTCG
>DASRIK010000163.1:0-2039 GCA_035650035.1 Burkholderiales bacterium
CATCCACACGGATCCCGTCGCGATCGGCCGAGAGCATGATGGGATTGGGGATGAGCGACGACTTTGCGCGGTCCAGATAGCGCACGAACGCTTCCAGTCCGCCGTCATATTTGAGCACCAGCTCCTTCTTCTCGACGCCGCGTCTGTCCGTGAGCACGATCGTGACACCCGAGTTCAGGAACGCGAGCTCGCGCAGGCGATGCTCCAGCGTGGCGAAATCGAACTCGGTCTTGGTGAACGTCTTGGGACTCGGATGGAACGTGACTTCGGTGCCGCGCTTTCCCTTTGCATCGCCCACGACCGCGAGCGGGGCTTCCGGTTCGCCGTCGCGGAAGCGGATGACGTGCTCCTTGCCCTCGCGCCAGATGCGCATCACGAGCAATTCGGACAGGGCGTTGACGACGGAGACGCCGACGCCGTGCAGGCCGCCCGAGACCTTGTAGGCGTTCTGCTCGAATTTCCCGCCCGAATGCAGCTGGGTCATGATGACCTCGGCCGCAGAGACGCCTTCCTCCTTGTGGATGTCCACGGGCACGCCGCGGCCATTGTCGCGCACGGTGCACGAACCATCGGCGTTCAGCTCGACATCGATCCGGTCGCAGAAACCGGCCAGCGCTTCGTCGATGGCGTTGTCGATGACCTCGTAGACCATGTGATGCAGGCCCGAGCCGTCATCGGTGTCGCCGATATACATGCCCGGCCGCTTGCGCACCGCATCAAGGCCCTTGAGGACCTTGATCGATTGAGCATCATAGGCTTCGCCGTTGTCGGGCGGCGGAACTGCGGGCTGCGACATGGCTAGTCCTGCCTCACGAAACTGCCGCTTACGACCGCGTAGCATTGCGCGTGCGGCAACAACGGCGCAAACAGAGCCTTATCCGTCCCCGAAAGCCACGCTTGCGATTGCAGCGCGAGGATTTCCTCGAAGAGCGCCGCCCGCCGCGTGACGTCAAGATGCGCTGCGATCTCATCGAGCAGCAATATGGGCGCGATGTCATCGCGCCGTTTCCTCTGCAGCCAGGCATTGGCGAGCACGATGGAGATCAAGAGCGCCTTCTGCTCGCCGGTGGAGCAGTCGCGCGCATCCGTGCGCTTCAGTGTGTGGCGTACGTCGAGGTCGGCGTGATGCGGTCCGACATTCGTGCGGCCCGCATCCGCGTCGCGCACGCGAGACGCGGAAAGGGCGGCTTTGAGTGCGGACGGATCCACCGTGATGTCTCCTGGCTCGCCGCTGAGCGCAAGATGCGCGCATGGGAACGCGCCTTCGGCACCGCGCGCCGAGAGTTCGGTGTTCAGCTTCTCGATCGTCTCCAGTCGTGCCGCGGTGACCGCAGCGCCTTCCTCGGCCATCGTGGCCTCGAGTCCGTCGAGCCACACCGGATCGCGCACGCCATCGCGCAACACGCGCAGGCGCTCATGCATCGCGCGCTCATAGCGCGCCGCGCGCCGCGCGTGTCCCGCATCGAGCCCGAACACGAGCCGATCGAGAAAGCGCCGGCGTTCGGAGGCGCCGTCGAGGAACAGCCGGTCCATCGCGGGCGTCAGCCACAGCACGGGCAGCAACTCGGCGAGATCGGCTCCATGCGCGGGCGCCCCGTTGAGATACAGCGCACGCCGCTGTGTCCCGTTCGTGCTGTTCGTCAGACCGGTCCCGATCTCCCATTCGCCGTCAGGGCGCGCGATGGTCGCGGTAATCGTCCACGGGCTTTGCGCCAGCGGACCCTCGCGCTCTTGTGTCGTGGCGAGCGGCACCTTGCGTTGGAACGAGACGATCTTCGCGCCCCGCAAACCCCGGCCGGGCGACAGAAGCGAGATCGCTTCGAGGCAATTGGTTTTGCCCGTGCCGTTGGGGCCCGCGAGCACCACCGGCGCGGTCGTGAGGTTGAGCTTCGCCGCTCCATACGAGCGGAAATTCACCAGCGCGATCTCGATCAACGAGAGCGCAGGAGTCGCTCGGGGACGCGCATGCGCGTCATCCATGGACAGAGCCATTTGTCTCAAACTAATCAAACCCGCATCGGCATGAGGACATAGAGCGT
>DASRIK010000164.1:0-5604 GCA_035650035.1 Burkholderiales bacterium
CGAGGTCCGGACGTGCTTTTCCGGACAGCATCGGGAGATGGTTGCCCCGCTGCTGAAATTGTTTGAGCTCAAGCCGGATCACGAGCTCAGTCTGATGGAGCACGCGCAGGGTCTCGAGCACATCACGAGCGCGGTGCTCACGAAATTCACCGGCATTCTTCGTAAAGAGCGGCCGGACTGGGTCATCGTGCAGGGCGACACCACCACGGCCATGGCAGCGGCCATGAGCGGGTTTTACACTCGGACCCGCATTGGGCACGTAGAAGCGGGGCTGCGCACCGGAGACATGACGCAACCGTTTCCCGAAGAGGCGAACCGCGTCATTATCGATCGGTTAAGCGATGCTTGCTTTGCACACTCGGAGCACGCGCGCGCCACATTGCTGAAAGAGGGGGTGCCGGACAGCCGAATTCGCGTCACCGGGAACACCGTGATCGACGCGGTTCAGGCCGTCGGGCGAATGCCGCTCAACACGAGTATTGAAGCCGTGAACCGGGTACTCGCTGATCGCCGAAAGCTGGTTCTAATTACCGCTCACCGGCGTGAAAATCACGGCCAACCCATGCTCGATATCTGCAGCGCACTTGGCGAGCTCGCACGGAAATACCGGGAGCGTGCAGTCTTCATTTATCCCGTCCACCTTAATCCGGCGGTACAGCGCCCGGTGTTCGAGCACCTGAGTGGAATCGAGAACATGGTTCTCACCGAGCCACTCGAGTACGAGATCCTCGCTCATTTGATAAAGCGCGCGCACTTCATCGTGACCGATTCGGGGGGATTGCAGGAGGAGGCACCGGCATTCGGCAAGCCGGTCCTTATTCTTCGCGAGGTCACCGAAAGACCGGAAGTCGTGGAAGCGGGAACAGCTCGCATTGTCGGCACCGATCGCGCGGCGATTGTCGCTGCAGCGACCGGACTTATGGACGATGCGGGTATGTACGACCGCATGGCGCGCGTTGCATGTCCGTACGGCGACGGGACGGCGAGCAAGAAAATTACGGATTATTTCCTGCAGCTGCCTGAGGTCTCAGCGCGATGAGTGCGCCGCGGATGCGAGTAAGCATGGTGTTGCCGGTATACAACGGCGAGGGCCGTGTTCATCAGGCCATCACCAGTTGCCTGCTGCAGACACACAGCGATATTGAACTGGTAGTCGTTGATGACTGCTCGACCGATCGCACACCCGAAATCGTCAAGTCGTTCGACGATCCTCGCATCGTATACATACGGAACGTGCGCAATGCCGGATTGCCGGGGGCACTGAACATTGGCTTTGCAAGAACGACAGGCAATTACCTAACCTGGACTTCCGACGACAACGAATATGCTCCGACGGCAATTGCGGAGATGCTGCGGGCGCTCCGAGGGTCGCCCGAAGTCGACTTCGTGTATGCCGATTACACGGCGTACTTCGAGTCCACGGGCGAAACCGAACGGCGCAAGCTTCCCGACGAGCTAGCACTCGATCGCACGAATACAGTTGGAGCGTGTTTTCTCTATACGCGCCGGGTCTACGAAATCGTCGGCGATTTCGATGTGCGCATGCCTCTCGTGGAGGATTACGACTATTGGATACGGGTCTCGAAGCGATTCAGGATGAAACATCTACCCATGGATCTGTATCTGTACCGGTATCACGCGAAATCCTTGACTTCCACGAAGCTGCAACAGGTACGTATGCTGTTTGGTGTGCTTATGTTCAAGCACGGCTTCATTTCTGCCGCGGCATTGAACGACAGCTTCTACAATTCCGCTTACAGCGCCCTTAGCGGATGCTCCAAGAAAGACGCTCTGTCGGTGCTCGCGGGGATGGTCAAACGGCTGCGTGGCATTTCAAACGCATTGGCGCTGCGGTTTATTGTGGTGGTGCCTACGCTCTGGCTGCTCCGGAAAATGCGAAAGTTGGGTGGTGCAGCAGCTTAGGGCTCAAAGATGACGGATGCACCGCACTCCAATTCCGGCATCCGCCTGATCGCTTACTACCTTCCCCAGTTCCATCCCATCGCAGAGAACGACGAATGGTGGGGCAAGGGCTTCACGGAATGGACCAACACTGCCAAAGCTCGTCCACTGTTCCGCGGGCATTATCAGCCGCATGTTCCGGCGGACCTCGGTTTCTACGACCTTCGATTAGCTGAAACGCGGGCCGCCCAGGCCGCGCTGGCGGGCGAGCATGGCATCCACGCGTTCTGCTATTACCACTATTGGTTCGGCGGCAAGCGCCTGCTGGAGCGGCCGTTTGACGAAGTAGTCGCTTCAGGTTCGCCCGATTTTCCGTTTTGCGTGTGCTGGGCGAATCAGACCTGGACCGGGGTGTGGCATGGGGCACCCAATCGCATTCTGATCGAGCAGACATATCCGGGCTGGGATGACCACAGACGTCATTTCGAAACGCTGCTTCCTGCGTTCTTCGACAAACGATATGTGAAAGTCGACGGAAAACCGCTGTTTCACATCTACGACCCGTTCAACTTTCCTGACTGCGAGCGGGCGCTGGATTTCTGGCGTTCGCTGGCGGTGAAGGCTGGACTGCCCGGTCTCTATATCGTTGCCCTTGCTGAAAGCGAGACGTGGGATCCGAAAACCCTCGGATTCGACGCCGCGGTCATCACACAGTTGCCGCCGCTGCGCAAGCAATACATCAGGTGGAACCAGCCGATCGCGAAGATCACCAATAAGATTCAGCGGTTGCGTGGGAAACCGACGGTTTACGAGTACGCGAACGTCATCGATTGGTTCGTCCGCGATGCAGTGCCGGGGATCGAGGGATTCCCGACGGTCATTCCGAATTGGGACAATACCCCCAGAAGCGGCGACAGAGGATTGGTGCTAAACGGTTCTACGCCGGAGCTATTTCGACGGCACCTGCAAAAGGCACTGAAGCGCGTCCAGCGTTACGATCAGGACAAAAAGCTTGTATTTCTAAAGTCCTGGAACGAATGGGCGGAGGGTAATCACCTGGAGCCCGATTTGCGCTATGGCCGGCGATATCTTCAGGTTATTCGTGAGGAGCTGACAGCGATGTCTTCGCCACATGCCTGACGTGCCTCGACTGCATGCATCACGTTCCCAAGAGTTGATGCGCGCTCGCGCCACGTGTTCGCCTGTGCTTCACGCGCCAGCAAATCGAGGTACGCCGGGTCCGACCGGCTCGCCAGTGCCTTATCGATCGAACGAACGAAATCGTCTCCACCGTCTGTAAAAAAGACGCTGGAATACTTGAGGATTTCCCGCATTTTCGTCGCAACGACAGGTTTCCCCGCCGCCATGTATTCGAACAATTTTACGGGGCTCGTCGCATGGGTGATCGGGTTCAGAATGAATGGAATAGTAGCGACATCGAAGTGCTGCAAGTAGGCGGGAAGGGCCGCATACGGTTTCTTGCCCAGGTAGTAGACATTATCGGTTAGGGTGGCTTCGCGAATCTTCGCCTCCATGGCTGCGCCATATGGGTAACCGATCCAGACAAAAGCCCAGTCCGGATGCGCTCTCGCCGCCCCGAGCCACGTTTCAAAGTCGAACCAATCCGCAATTGCACCGTAGTACCCGACCACAACCGGCTTCTGCCGCGCTTCCACTAGATCGGACGGCACGTCGTGATCGATACCCCGATTCCAGTCTTCGGTGCGCACGCCGTTCGGCAGCAAAAGAGCGTCATTCCTGCGAACGCGTAGTTCGGCTACGAGGGCATCGGCAGTGCCGGTTACGATATCGGCGTTCGAAACCCAGTAATCGTGAAGTCGATCCCAATTCTCGTCGGTGGCCTCGAGCGCATGATCGTCTATCATCTCGTACACAACTCGGCTGGGGCAGCCTTGGGGTATGTCCGCTACCTGATAAGGCCAGTAGAAGAGGATCCACTCGGGTTGCGCAGCGGCAAGAAGGGCTTTATATGTTTCCTGTGGACACCTGATGAGCCAGACACCGGGCGCAATTCGGCGCAGTCCAACAAAGCGCCGCTCGCGATCAGAAGCGTTGGTACGAATCGCGTCATGGATCTCCCACGGTTCCCAGTAGACGACTTCACACCCCGTTTCGCCCAGAGCGATGGCCATCTGCTGCGGCCGCTGGAATCCGGCGCTGAACCAGGTGTGGGATGGTAGAAACCATAAGTTACGTCGTGCCCCCCGCGACCTGAACGCTCCGAGTGTCGAGACAATCCGCTCGAAGTCGCGCGTTGTCGGGTATTCAATCGCGTCGCCTGACCGCCAGGACCAACGCAGGGCAACGCGCCAATGTAGTGGAAGAGCGTGCCAGCCGGCACGAGCAAGGTGAATCATGACTGGAGTATCGAAGAGCTGTGACCGAATCTCTCGCTTTCGCGTGGTGCCCGAATTCTCCCAATCCCATCGGTAATTCGCAATGTTTTTAACTGTGGCAATTTGCACATGGAATCGTGCCGATCAGTTGCGCATAACGCTCGAGAGCCTCACGCGAATGGACGGACAGGCGGAGGTTCCGTGGGAACTTATCGTCGTGAACAACCGATGCACGGACCACACTGATGAGGTTCTCGGAGAGTATGCGGGCCGTCTACCAATCACACGCGTGTACGAACCTGAACCTGGCCTTTCGTGTGCACGAAACGCTGCGACGCGCAACACTCATGGCGACTATATTATTTTTACGGACGACGACATTTCGTTCTCGAGCAAGTGGCTGAAGAGCTACTGGAATGCGTTCTCCGAGCACCCCGACGTGACCGTCTTTGGCGGGCCCATAGTGCCGCAATTCCTAGAACCGCCTCCTCAATGGCTGCTGACGGCGTGGCGGCACGTCAATTCGGTCTATGGTGAACGACTTGTGCAGCCACTTGAGGATCTCGATATCTCACCTCGCCGCGTTCCGTTTGGGGCGAATTACGCCATACGTATGCGCGAACAGCGTGAGCTTGAATATGACGTGAATCTCGGCATGAAGCACGGGAAAACTTTCGCCGGCGAAGAAACGACGGTGATAGCCAATCTGTTATCGAGCGGCCATAGGGGGCGGTGGGTGCCTGATGCCGTTGTGTTTCACCGGATTCCGCCTAAGCACATGACGACTGCTCATGTACGCAGTTACTACCGCGGGCAGGGCCACTTCGCCGCCCGCGCACGGGCTACTGTTACAGAGCCGAAGTGGTTCGGCTGTCCACGATGGATGTGGCGCGCTTGGATTACCGCGGAAATGATGTGGCGTATTTCCTTGCTGAGCAGAAATCCTGAGATCTGGGTAGATCGCATGGTCGAAGCAGCTCACCTGCGCGGCGCTTTAAATGAGTTTCGGCGGGCTGAAGCTCAGAAGCGTCTCGAATACAAGGGGAGATGATCAGTCTCGCTGAGCTTCTTCAATTCGCCGATGAACACTGCGAGTGACTCGCGCTTCACTTCGCAACGCCGATTGGCTGTGGCCTCGGCTCTCGCTGCTGCGCAAAAGATAGCACGCGACGCAGACAAAGGCTGCGCTGCTCACATCGGCCTTATGTTTGTACGGTGTCGTCGAGCAACGACATCGTTTAATAGCCCCACTGTCGTGATGTGACAACACTTTGATTTTTTAAAAGCTTTACTTGAGATTCACAAGGCTTTTTTCTCAAGTGAAGAGCGGTTCTGTCGATATACT
>DASRIK010000165.1:0-2344 GCA_035650035.1 Burkholderiales bacterium
CCTGGCGATCGAGGCGGCGCTCGAGCGTGGCGATGACGCTGAGGTCGAAACCTTACTGCGGCAATAGGCTGCGGGAGGCGAAAAAGAGTCAACCGGGCGTGCGTGCAGCCCCATCCACAGCTTGTTCGGCCGTGCAGAGGGTACCTAGTGTCGCAGAGGGGTGTAAAGCGACACCTGCAAGACCTGCGCACCGGGATTGCGCTCGGAGAGCCCCCCGTTGGAAACATGAAAATAGGCGATTCCGAGACGGTACGCGCCGAGGAAACGATAGCCGAGTTCGAGCCCGGAGCGGAATTCGACTTCGGAGCCGAGTTGAACCTTCTCGCTATCGTCGAGGAATCCGACACCGAAGCTGGGCGCGATCAGCCATCGGTCGTCGAGCCAGAAGTGGTGGCGCACGTCCATGTATACGAAGCTCGCGCCGGAATCGTCCACTGCCACACCCACGCCGGGAACGAGCTTCCAGCGCGTGTAGGCACGAGCGCGATACTCGATACCGTAGCGAGTGGCATGTTCGCTGTTGTGATCCAATGCGACCTGCCCGATCCCGAGATTCAGCATTGGGGTGTCGTAGTGAGCTTCGACGGGTTCCGCAATGGAAGCGCTGGGTAGCAGTGAGACGACGGCGACCGTCAGAGCTAGTATCCACGTAAGGGAGCTGTTGAAGTCGAAAATACTTTCAAGTTCCAGTCCATTCTGTGCCTGCCAAATCCTGTTCGAGCGGCATCTGTGCGGACGCAGCCCGCCGCCGTGCAAGCATTCTTCGCTCAACGCCGCGATGCCGAGCATGATGCTCATCGAACCTCCGAATGCAGAGAACTCTGAGCTTAGTATCGATGCAATATTTGGCAAGCGATAAAAATCGAGGCGCAATATCGCCGCAACCGATGGATACCGATTGCGTGTAGCGCAGCAGCACATGAAGCATCCTCCCGCGCCGGCGGCTCGACCTCGCACTTTCCTATACCGGTCATGATGCGCGTTGCTGCAACGGGCTCTCCGGTTCGCTTTGCGGACGTGGCCGCGCCGGCGAACGATTTGCTGCTCGATGGACTTCAGCGCGCCGCGTTCGGCTATTTTGTGCACGCTGTGAATCCGGCGAACGGTCTCGTCGCCGACACCTCGCGGCAGGACTCGCCTGCGAGTATCGCGGTGACAGGCTTCGCGTTGGCGAGCTATCCCGCTGCCGTCGAGCGCGGTTGGATGACGCGGGCCGAAGCGGTCACACGCAGTCTCGCAGCCTTGCGCTTCTTCCACGGCAGCGATCAGAGCGGCAGTTCCCAGGCGACCGGCTACCGGGGCTTTTACTACCACTTCCTGGATTTGCGCACCGGCGCCCGCGTCTGGCGCTCGGAGCTTTCGACGATCGACACCGCGTTGCTCATCGCCGGCGCGCTGGCCGCGAGCATTTACTTCAACGCCAACACTCCTGCAGAGATCGAGCTGCGCGAGCTGGTCGATGTGTTGTACCGCCGCATCGACTGGCGCTGGGCGCAGGGCGGTGAGGCGACCATCCGACAGGGCTGGAAGCCCGAGTGCGGATTTCTACACTATGGATGGGAAGGCTACAGCGAGGCAATCGTGCTCTACGCGCTCGCTCTGGGCTCGCCGACTCACCCGCTGGAGGGCGACGGCTACGACGCGTGGACCGCGACGTACCAGTGGGAGAATCTGTACGGCCACGATGTGCTGTACGCGGGACCGCTCTTCGTGCACCAGTTCTCGCACGCGTGGATCGACCTTCGCGGTCTACGGGATCGCTTCATGCGCGAGAAGCACTGCGACTACTTCGAGAACAGCCGACGCGCGACCTACGTCCAGCGCGAGTACGCGCAGCGCAATCCGCTCGAATTCGCCGGGTACGACGAGAACTGCTGGGGCCTCACAGCCAGTGACGGCCCGAGCGACGAGATGCCCGAGGTGACGCACGAGCCGCGCCGCCTGTTCGGCTACACCGCCCGTGGGGTGCCGTACGGACCGGATGACGGAACGCTGTCCTGCTCCGGGGTACTGGCGTCGCTGCCGTTCGCCCCAGAGATCGTCCTTCCCGCGGCACGCAACATGATTGCGCGCTATCCGGAGATGCTGGACGGTCAGCAATGCGCCAGCGGCTTCAATCCGACGCTTGCCGGGCCGGGTACACGCGCGTGGGTATCGCGCGGCCACTACGGACTCGACCAAGGAATCGTCGTGATGATGATCGAGAACTACCGCACGCAATTGATCTGGCGCCTGATGCGCGACTGTACTTTCGTCACGAGCGGACCGCGGCGCGCCGGGTTTCGCGGCGGTTGGCTGCAGAGCCATGGCAGGGACGGATCATGACGAAGGGGCAAGACATGCA
>DASRIK010000166.1:0-6170 GCA_035650035.1 Burkholderiales bacterium
GAGATAGTCGACCAGCTCGCCAAAATCGAGATCCGCCGACCCGCCGAGCGACACCACGCTCGAGAACCCGAGATTGTTCGGACGCGCCCAGTCGAGCAGCGCGGTGCAGATCGCACCGGACTGAGACACCACCCCGAGCGATCCGGGGATTGCATTGCCGTGCGCGAAAGTCGCGTTCAGCCCGATCTCGGGGCGCATCAACCCGAGGCAGTTGGGACCGAGCAGGCGCAGACCGTACCGCTTTGCATTCTCGAGCACCGCATTCTCGAGTGCCGCACCCTCGGGTCCCGTTTCCGAAAACCCTGCGGTGATGACTACGGCGCCACGGGCGCCCGCACGTCCGCACTCTTCGATGATGCCGGGCACGAGCGGCGGCGGCGTAGCGACCACGGCAAGATCGACAGGCTGTGGAACCTCGGCGATGCTGCGGTAGCACTTCAGGCCGCGTACCCAGCGGTGCTTCGGATTGACCGGATGCAGCGCACCCGTATAGCGCGCCGAGATCATGTTTTCGATGAGCACGCTGCCGATCGCGCCGCGGCGCTCGGTCGCACCTATGATCGCTACGGAATAGGGTTCGAACAGCGGCGCGAGGTAATGGCTGCTTCTCATCGGCGCGACATGTTAACCCATGCGCTCGATCTCCTCGGGCGGCCGCATATTTCCACACGTGTAGAGCAGAAGGAGGTCATAAGTGAGCCGAATCCTGCGCGGCATGCGGCGAGACCTAGGACAGCACGAGTGGTGCGATATACGACCAGGCGAGACCTGCGGCGCCGCAGGCCGCGATGACCGGAATGATGCCGACCTTGTATCGCCAGAGCGCTATGAACGCTGCAGCGCCGATCACTGCTGACGCCCACTCGAATCGGCCGCCCAGGCCTTCAGGCCAGAGCACGTGGTACGCGAAGAAAACCGCGAGGTTCAGGATCACGCCGACGACCGCTGCGGTGATACCGGTGAGCGGCGCGGTGAACTTGAGCTCGCCGTGTGTCGTCTCCACGAGCGGTCCGCCGACGAGTATGAAGACGAAGCTCGGCAGAAAGGTGAAATACGTGACGATCGTTGCGCCAAGCACACCGGCAAGAACAAGGTTCTCCGGACCGAGCGCCGCCTTGATCCATGCGCCGACGAAGCCCACGAACGCAACGACCATGATGAGCGGCCCGGGCGTCGTTTCGCCGAGCGCAAGGCCGTCGATCATCTGGGTCGCCGAAAGCCACTCGTACTGCTCGACAGCCGCCTGATACACGTAAGGCAGCACCGCGTAGGCGCCACCGAACGTCACCAGCGCGGCTTTAGTGAAAAACCACGCCATCTGCGTGAACGTCGACTCCCACCCGTATGCGACGGCGAGAATGGCGATGACGACCGCCCACAGCGCGAAACCTACGATGAGGATCTTGGCGATCTTCGACCAGGAGAATCTCGCGTGAGCCGGCGTTGGCGTGTCGTCGTCGATCACTGCTGGTCCGAAGGACTTCCCCGCGCCACCGTGACCGCCGGGTGTTGCGAACTTCGACGGTGCAATGCGGCCCCCGATGTAGCCGATGATGCCTGCGCTGATGACGATCAACGGAAACGGCAGCCGCAGCGCGAATATGGCGACGAAGGCGGCCGCGGCGATCGCCCACAGCGCTCCGTTCGTCAGGGCACGCGAGCCGATGCGATATGCGGCGAACAACACGATCGCGGTGACCGCAGGCTTGATTCCGTACAGAATGCCCGCCACGACGGGCACGTCGCCGTACGCGATATAAATCCACGACAGCGCGATCAGGATGAAAAGCGACGGCAGCACGAAAAGCCCGCCGGCGACGAGGCCGCCCCATGTGCGATGCATGAGCCACCCGATATACGTCGCGAGCTGCTGCGCTTCCGGACCCGGCAGCACCATGCAGTAATTCAGCGCGTGGAGGAACCGGCGCTCCGAAATCCACCTGCGGCGCTCGACGAGCTCCTGATGCATGACGGCGATCTGCCCTGCCGGTCCACCGAAGCTGATGAAACCGAGCTTCAACCAGAACCAGAACGCTTCGCGAAAAGAAACCCGCTCTGCGCTCGGCGCGCCGACGATCGCTGCGGATGTCGTAGTTTGAGACATGGTCAAAGCCGCTCCTTCAGATACGAATGCTGTCAGAGCAAGCCTTGGACGCGAAACTCGCGTCTTGGGAAGCGGGGAGGCTGCTCATCCCCACGTCGCGAAGAGTATCAGCCGCGGCAACGAAACGTCAACGTCATGAATGCATCGTAAGGAGCTCGACCACTTCGTTTACGTCGTTGCATGCCTCGAACCCGACGAGCGCGGAAAACGCGCGCTCGGCGCGACTCGGATCGATCCGGCCATGTACCGCGCAATCCATGAACTTATTTCGGATTTCCTGCCACGTGAGCTCGCGCGTCGGGTGGCCCGGCGCCGCATCGACGCGTATCGTTTCGCGCTTTCCGGTGATCGTATGCACTTCCACCTCGACGAATCCGCGCGCGCCTGCCGGGCGCGTTGCGAGCAGCGGATCGTCGCCGGCGCATCGAGGATCTTCCGAAATATGAATTTTTCTGAAGAGCGCCTGAACCGCGGGCCGCTTGACAGCTGCGTCCGAGAAATTCTCCAGCGAGTACCGGCCATCGAGCACACCTGCGGCGAGCGAATAGGGCAGGCTGAACTTCGCTTCGAGCCCGGTTTTCGGTTCCGGATAGATGAGTACCTGCAGTCCGCCCGGCGGCATCCGACATTCGAGACGTTCGAGCGTCTCCGCGGTAAAACCCAGCTTCTGCCGTAACTGAAGCACACCATCCATCGCGCGCTGCGAGCCGTTGTAGCAGGGAAACTTCTTGAGTGCGATGCCGGGATCGACAATCGCGTACGGCTGCCCCAGCGCGCTCGCTGCGACGTCCGCATCCGAGCGATCCGCGCCGTACGCAGCGAAGAATCCCGACTTTGCTTCGAGAACATCGGGCGCCGCGGTGAACCCGCAGCGCCCAAGCCCGACCGCGACGACAGCGTTCCGCGCAGCCCAACCGGTGTGCAGCGGTTTGACCATCGTCCCGAAGTTTCGCCGCAAGCCGCTCGCCATCGAGCTCGCGATACCCATGACGGTCCGAATGGCAGGTGCCTCGAGGCCCTCCAGCTTCGAAAGCGCCGCGGCTGCGGAAAAGATGCCGAGCGTGCCGGTACCGTGGAAGCCGCGGTTGTAATGGCCGTTCGTGATCCCGAGCCCGATTTTGGCGCCCACCTCGATGCCGATCACGTACGCTTCGATCAGCGCGCGGCCGCTCGTGCGCCTGGTGCTCGCCAAAAGTGCCGACAAGACGATCGCGCTCGGATGACCCGGCATCATCGTGAGCACATCGTCGAAGTCCAGGCTGTGGCCGAACGTGCCGTTCACCATCGCCGCAAGCTCGGAAGACGTTCGTACATCCGTGCCGAGCACGGGCCGGTCGCCGGTCGCACCCTGGCGCTCGAGATAGCACAGGAGCGGTTCCGAGGTTTCGCTGCCGACGCCGGCAATGATGCACGCGAACGTATCTGCCAGAACCTTCTTGGCTCTTTCGACCGCCCCGGGCGGGAACTCTTCGATCGAGGTCGCCGCAATGAAGTCGGCGACACGCTCGGTCAAGCCCGGCGTATTCTGCGGCACGGCGCGCACTCCTTTGTCTGACGGCTAGTGGAGTGTAGCGCCGCTACGCTGCGCGAGCGCTTTTTCGAGATCGGCGGGCGCCACTGGCTTTACCAGGTGCATGTCGAAACCCGCTTCCTGCGATTTGCGTTTATCCGTGTCCTGGTCCCAGCCTGTGACTGCAACGATTCTGAACGAGCGGTCGCTCTTGGAAGCGCGCAACCGCCGCGCGACCTCGTAGCCGTCGATGTCCGGCAGACCGATATCGAGCAGCACGACATCGGGCTTGAATTCCGCCGTGACCTGGAGCGCCTCGATGCCGGTATGCACTACGCGCGCTTCATGGCCGAGCGATTTCAGCAGGATTTCCATGGTGCTGGCGGCGTCCTTGTTGTCATCGACGATGAGGACCCGCCGGGGCGCAGCGGGTGGCGTCGCGCTCGTCGCCGCAGCACTCTCATGCGTCTCGCTCGTCATCTCCATCGTCGCGGCGAGAGGAATTTGCAGCACGAACTCGCTTCCTTTGTTCTCCCCTTCGCTGTAAGCCCTGAGCGTGCCGCCGTGCAGTTCCGCAATGCGGCGCGAAAGTGCAAGGCCGATCCCGAGGCCGCTACCCACTCGCTCGAGCACAGGCCTTCCCTGAACGAACATCGCGAAGATGCGCTCCGTCCATGCGGGATCGATCCCCCGACCGGTGTCTCGAACTCTGAGAATGCCCCACTCACGTTCGGCGCGCGTGCTTACGACTATATGGCCCGATTCGGGCGTATAGCGCGCGGCGTTGTTCAGCAGGTTCGCGATCAACTGTGCGAGTCGGTCCGCATCGCCTTCCACCCGGACCGGCTGCGCGTCGAAATCCATAGTGAGGAGGTGCTTCCCCGCTTCGATGGCGGGAGCCGCCGTTTCCGCGGCGTGGCTGGCGATTTCCGACAGGTCGACAATGTGGCGCTCGATCGTGAACTCACCACGCGTCACACGCGAGATGTCGAGAAGGTCGTCCACGATGCGCGCGAGGTGCGCACTCTGGCGTGCAATCGTTTTGTGCATCGCGTCCTGCGCCGGATGTCCCGCAGGCGTGCTCTCGATCACGTGCACTGCAGCACGGATCGGCGCAAGCGGGTTCCTGAGCTCATGGGCGAGGACGGCCACGAACTCGCTCACGTTCCTGGCCGCTTGCTCGAGGTCCTGGATATAGCGCCGCTGCGACAGATCCTGCGTGACTTTGGCGAAACCACGAAGGCGGCCGGTCGCATCGTGGAGCGCCGTGATCACCGCGCGCGCCCAGAAGCGATCGCCGTTTTTCTTCACCCGCCAGCCCTCGATTTCGGAACGCCCGTACTGGCGCGCGATCGCCAACTCTTCCCACGGTTTCCCGCCTTCGAGATCTTCTCGAGTGAAAAAGCGCGAGAAGTGCTTGCCGACGATTTCGTTCGCCGTGTAACCCTTGATGCGCTGCGCGCCCGCGTTCCAGCTCGTGATGATGCCGTCCGGGTCGAGCATGTAGATGGCGTAATCGAGCACGCCTTCGACAAGCAGCCGGAAACGCTCTTCGCTTTGCGCGAGTGCCTCTTCGTGCAGCTTTCGGTCAGTCAGGTCACGAGTGATTTTCGAGAATCCAACAAGCTTTCCCTGCTCGTCACGCAGCGCCGTGATCACGACGTTTGCCCAGAACCGCGAGCCGTCCTTGCGAATGCGCCACCCTTCGTCCTCGAAGCGCCCTTCCATCCCGGCTACTCTCAGCTCGTGTCCAGGCCAGCCGCGGTCCAGCGCTTCGCGTGTATAGAAAACGGAAAAATGGCGGCCCATGATCTCTTCGGGTGCGTATCCCTTGATTCGCTGCGCGCCCAGGTTCCACGAGATGACATGGCCCGTGGCATCGAGGAGAAACAGGGCGTAGTCCTTCGTCTGCTCGATCGCCAGCTGAAACAGCGCCGGATCTATCGTCGCGGAACCTGTCTTCACGACCGGCCGTAACCCTGTGTGCGGGCGTGTTCCATGCAATCGGTCAGCATCTCGAAAGTGTCCTCGCATTCGAGCGCAAGCTTGCCCGACTGCGTGTAGGCCTTCCATGTCCAGCGAATCGAGCCGTCCGCGGTATGGCGGACCGGCGAAAACTCCCAGCGAAAAGGCAGGTTGAGCTTCTCGTAAGGCGCCATGGACGCGGTGACCGGATCTTAAAGGGAAAAATTCATCGCCGGAGATGTCGGCCGATGTCGAATTCTATTTCCAGCCCCGCGCGATTGCGACCGCGACGCAAATAGTGTGCCTGTACCGGAGACTCGTCATGACACCGCCTTTGTCACAATCTCCGCGACATCCTTCGACAAGTCCGCGGAGGCACGTATACGCTCCAGCGCGGCCCGGGCATGAGCCTGGCGAGCGCGGTCGAATTTCCTCCATCGGTCGAAGGCGCGTGCGATCCTCGCGGCGACCTGGGGATTCAGCGCATCGAGCGCGATCACCTGATCCGCGACGAAGTCGTAGCCGCTGCCGTCCGCCGCGTGGAATCGAACATGATTCGCCATGCTGAATCCGCCGATCAGCGCATAGACC
>DASRIK010000167.1:0-5149 GCA_035650035.1 Burkholderiales bacterium
AGACCACGTAGGGGATGGAGCATCTCACACGAATCTACACGTCGACCTTGAAGCCCAGATCGACTTCCGATGCAGGCACGCCGCCACGTACGCCCCAGTTCTCCGGTGCGCTTGGGCATCGCCATTCCTCCGTTCCACCATTGGAGCTAATGCAGTAACGCCGCACCCCACTCCTTCTCCAATACCTCCAGCGTCTTACCGTAAACGTTCTGATACGCGTCGCCTTCATAAAGTTTTCGGAAATCGACTAAACCGTACCGCTCGATCAAGAAACCGACGAACGAACCGGCCAGCACTCGCCGCTGTCATCGCAGCCGCATGGACACCGCCGCTCGAGAAGCAGAAGGCAGCGATGATCGGCAGCCAGGACGTCGATCGCATGGACCCAGCCCCGCGCGGCCCGGACAGTGGGCCGCGCTCTCAGCGCTTCGGCACTTACTTACCAGCCCCGCGGTTCAGCGCTCAGGAATGGCAGCGCAGCAAGCGCGTCCGAGATCCTGCCCCGCTCGACTTCACCGAGTGACTTGGAGGGCGGCCGCGGATCGCCACAATCGCGTCCCATGGCGCGAAGCGCCGCCTTGAGCCCGGTCTCGAGCCGTGGGTGCCTGACGGTCTGACGCAGCACCGCAAGCTGCTCCTGTCCTTTACGCGCCTCGATGAAATCTTCGTTAGCGCAGAGCTCGTAGACCTGCTTCACGAGCTTCGGTGCGATCGCCGCGAGCGACGAGAATGCACCTTTGCCGCCGAGCGCCGCAGGCGGGACCATGTAATCGGCGCCCGAGATGAGGTCGTAGGCCGCGCGTCGCGTCTTACGCTCGCCCATGATGTCTTCCATGAACACGAAATCCATTTCCGAGTCGACGATGCCGCGCAGGTTCTTCAGGCGATCGACGAGCTGCATGAACATGTCCGCGGTGAGATGCGTGCCAACGTTTTCGACTGGCGGCGTGCACACGAAGAACGGCAAACCTACCGCGGAGCCGAGCGCGACGATGTGCTCGACGACCATTGCAGGTTTCGGATGCCAGAAGTACGGCGGATGCGAGACGATCGCATCGACGCCCGCTTTTTCGGCGTATCGCGCCCGCTCCACCGCGATCATCGTGCCGGCATCGCTCACGTGCGCGATCAGCGGCACGCGGCCCTTCACCTGCTTCACCGCGAACTCGATCACTCGCCGCTGCTCGGTGTCCGTGAGACTCAGGTCTTCGCCTTCAGGCATCGGAAGCGCGAGTGCCTGCGCGCCGTTGCGAATGTGGAAATCCAGGAGCTTCGCGTACGTGTCGTAGTCGATGCTGTTGTCGCGCTTGAACGGCGTTACGGGCGCGTGGGTGAGACCGCATTGGAAATCAGCCATGTTTACCATCCATGAGGTTCGGACTGGAGAATGCCGAGCTCTTCGAGCTGCGCCTTCAGGAAATCGATGCGCTCTTTTGTCGCCGTCGGCAGCGGGGAGCGCGTCGGTCCGACCGGCCGTCCCATCATGATCATGGCGCCCTTGAGCGAAGACGGATACTGCTCCCTGAAGAGCTTCCACAGCCGCGAGATCTTGAACTGGCAATCGCGTGCAGTTTCCCAGTCCCGCTCGACGAGCGAGTTGTAGAACCGGTTGCAGAGATTCGGCGCGATCGCACCCGACGACGAGAACGAGCCGCACGCCCCGAGCGGATACGCGGCGAGCAGGTGCTCGACACCCTGGATGATGGAAAAGCCCGGCCGCATGTTGAGAGCGATGCGCGAGATCTCCAGGAATTTCTCCGAATGGAAGCTCGCATCCTTCATGCCGACATAGTTCGGCAGGCGCTCGATCAATCGTTGCACGAGATCGGCCGTGAATTCGACGCCTTCGCCGTTACGCCATGGCGAGTTGTACGTGAGGATCGGCAGCTGCGTCGCCGTGCCCAGGCGTACCACCGAGTCGTAGATCTCCTCCTGCGTGGGACGCCTCACGTACGGCGAGATCGCAAGCACTGCGTCGGCCCCGATTTTCTCGGCATGCCGCGCGATGTCGACCGAATCCTCTTCGGAGAGCGTGCCCAGGAATATCGAGACGGGCACGCGCTTCGCCACGGTTTTGACCGCAATCTCGGCGCCGAGCTTGCGCTCTGCAATGGTCAGGTTGAGCGACTCGGCTTTGTGGTGCGGCCATGCGATGGCCGGCGCGCCGTGGCGCACGTGAAACTCCACCATTTTCTCGAAGCCGGACGCATCGAAGCTGAAATCGTCTTTCAGCGGCGTGACGGGGGCCTGCATGACGCCTTTCAGTGGGAGCACCATGGGGACGATCCTTTCGCGGGGTACGTGACGTCTTTTTTCGGGAGGATTATGCCTCGGGACGCGCCCGGCCGGCGGCGGAGCGTTCCGCCATGCGGCGCTTCTGTTTTGCCGCCGATGGGCGCACCTGGGCAAGATCAGGCGCAGCCGGCACACCCGAGCGCTCTCCGAGAAGCTCGTAATAAGACGCCGCAAGCGCAAGATCCTGCAGCGCGCTGCCCACCGATTTGAACGCGACGAGACCTTCGCCCGGCACTTTTTTTCGACCGGCGACGAGCTCCGCCAGCGTCGCGCGCTTGTGCGTCGGCAGCACACCGGCAGCGGCTGCGCGCCTGAATTCACCCGCTTCGCCGAAAGCATGTTCCGTATCGGCAACGACGAGTGTCGCGGTATTGAAGCATTGCGGCTCGAGCTCCGAAAACTGCGAGCGTGTATTGCCGACCGCGCAAAGCAGCCGGCAGCGATCGAGCCACGCCGCGCGCACGACTGGCTCCTCCGTTCGCGCGTTGCTGGCGGTGACGACGACGGATCGCGTTCTCACCGCAGCTTCCGCCGTGTCCGCGACCTTTATCGGGATCTTGAGCTTTGCGGACATTTCCGTAGCGTAAGCTTCGCGATTCGCAGCCGTCGGGCTGAATACCGAGGCCGATGCAATTCGGTAGACCGAGGCGAGACTTTCCAGCTGTGTTCGCGCCTGGTTGCCGGATCCGATCACGCCGACTGTGACCGGTTCCCTCACAGGCACGCGCCGGGCGATCACGCCGCTCGCCGCTCCCGTGCGCAAGTCAGTGATGAGGCTGCCGTCGAGGAGCGCGAGAAGCTCCCCATCGCGCAGGCGGTAGAGCGTCACGAGGTAACGCACGCCGGCGCCTTGGACCGAATGGTAGGCCTTGGTTGCGCAATAGCCTGCTTCGTAATCGGCAGCGAAGAGGATGCGCATCGAACCGCGCTCGAATTCGGTGTTGAATTTCGGTGAACTGGCGGTTCGACCCGCAGCTTCGTGAATCAACATCTGTTCGAGCAAGCGGATCGCATCGGGCATGCGAAGCGCGTCCTTCAGAGCGGAATAGCCCAGCGTCACAGCCATTTGTCGATCCACCTCATTTGATGAGTCCCACGTCGGACATGACTGCGCGAGTCGCCGCGTACTCGCCGTCCAGCCACCTCGGAAGATCCCTGCCGCGCATGAACTTCGATTCGAGATTGTTATCGCTCAGTTGCTGTTTCCACGCAGGCGCCGAAACCACTTTCGCGAGCGCGTCCTCCCAGAAAGCCGCCTGCGCCGCGCTGATGCCTTTCGCGCCGAAGATGATGCGCCAGTTCGAAATACCGGTCGCCTCTATCCCCTGCTCCCGCATGGTGGGTACGTTTGCGAGCGACCCCGTTCCGCGCTGCGGTGCCGCGACGGCCAGCATGCGCCCGTTGCCCGCCTGCACCTGCGGTAACGCGGCACTGGTCGAGGACACCATCGCATGCACGTGCCCGCCGATCACGGCCATGATCGATTCGGCGTTTGTCTTGAATACGACGAGCTTGAGCTTTTTCGGATCGACGCCGGCCGAGCGCATTGCCTGGGCGACGGCGAGGTGATTGGGCCCTCCGCGTGCAACGACTCCGAACGAAACCGACTCGGGATCCGCTTTCAGACGTTCGACGAGATCGCGCATGGTCTTCAACGGCGAGTCCGCCTTCACCGTCACCACCGTGTAATCCTCGAGAAGCAGTGCGAGCGGCGTAAAGTCCTTGTAGTGAAGCGGGGTCACACCCGCGATCTGGTTCGTAAAAAGCGTCGCAGTCGCATAGAACAGATAGTGGGGATCGCCCGGATGCTGATTGAGGTATACGACCGCGAGACTCTGATTGCCGCCGGCTTTGTTCTGAACGAGCACGGGTACGGACGTGAGCTTCTGTTCGTGGAGCGTCTTCTGAATGAGCCGCGCGTTCGAGTCGTTGATGCCCGCGGCGCCGGTCGGCACGATGATTTCGACCGGCTTCTCCGGGCGCCATGCCGCCTGGGCCCATGCATCGCGGGTCGCAGGCGACGCCATCGAGACGACAAGAAGCGCCATGATCGCCGCGGTGCGGCGGAAATGCTGCAACAGCATCACTCCTCTCCTCCTTTTTATGATCTTCTGGTCAGTCGGCTTTTGCGCCCGACGCCTTGACGACCTTACCCCAGCGCACATGCTCGGCGCGGATCAATTCGGCGAATTCTTCAGCGGTGCTGGGCGACGGCGTCTGGCCGAGGCTTGTCACTCGCTTCAGGACATCGGGCGCGGCGAGCGCACGCTGAATGTCTGCGTTCAGACGCATGACGATGTCGCGCGGCGTCGCCGCCGGCACGACGATACCGTACCACTCGATCACGTTGCTGAGATCCGGATACCCGGCCTCCAGCGCGCTCGGCACATCGGGCAGCGCTTCGTTGCGCTTGCGATCCATTACGCCGAGTGCGCGGAGCTTTCCTGCCTTGACATGAGGCACGGTCGAGGTCGGATTCGAAAACATGATGGTGACGTGGCCCGCCAGGAGATCGATCACTGCCGGTCCGCCGCCCTTATAAGGCACATGCAGCATGTCGGTCTTCGTCGTCAGCCGGAAAAGTTCGCCGGCCATCTGGGGCCCCGCCGAAGTGGAAGCGAAGGTGAGCTTGCCGGGATTGCGTCTCGCGAGCAGCTCGAGCTCCTTCATCGATTTCACCGGGAGCGACGGATGCACGACGAGGATGAACGCCATCTCGGTCGCTCGCGTGACCGCGGCGAAGTCGCGCAGGGAATCGTAACCGGGGTTGCCATAGAGGTGCGGGTTGATCGTCAGCGCGCCCTGATGGCCGAGCGTGATCGTGTAACCGTCGGGTGCTGCTTTCGCGCCAAAC
>DASRIK010000168.1:0-2792 GCA_035650035.1 Burkholderiales bacterium
CTCGAGCAAAAATACGGCACAGGCGGAGCGTCTGCGAGCTCGAGCAGCATGAGCGGAACGAGTACGAGCCCCGCGGGGACCGTAACGAGCAGCACTAGTGGCCCGAGCAGCGCCGCGACGAGCCCCGGCAGCAGCACATCCAGCCCCATAGGGGGCACGAGCAGCAGCACGGACACGACGGTTTCGGGTGGCAGCACAACGTCCGGCAGCAGCCCGATGGCGAGCGGCGGCTCAGCGGCATCCAGTGACGAGATCAGCCGGCTGAAGCAGGACCTTGAAATGCTGCGTCAGCGCATCGATGGTCTGGAGCAGCGGCAACGCGCAGGCTCTACGATCGCACGATAGCCGTAGCTCGCTAAGAACCTGCTGCTTACTGCGCTTGGCTCGTCAGCGCAGAATTTCGATCTTCTTCCTTGCGATCAGGTCGAAGTCGATGTTCGCGCCGAGGCCCGCCCCGTCCGGCGGCCTTACCGTCCCGTCGCGTGCGACGGTGATGTCCTGGACGAGGCCATATTTTTGAGTTGCATCCGGCAGCAGGACCTCGAAGTACTCGGTGTTCGGGATCGCAAGGATCACGTGAAGGTTCGCGACGTTGTTGAGCGAGTTGCCGCCGTGGTGCACTTCCAGATTCATGTGGAAAGCCTCGGCGAGGTGCGCGATTTTCACGAGCGCGGTAATGCCGCCTTTCACCGCCACGTCGCCGCGCAGGAAGTCCGTCGCCTGGAGCGTGATCCACGGCGCGAAAGCCTGCAGCCCTCCGGGCGTGTACTCCGTCGCGAGTATCGGAATGTCGAGCTTCTGCCGGAGCTTCACGTAATTCGTAATGTCGTCCGCGTCCAGCGGATCCTCGTACCAGCAGTAGTCGAGCTCCTCGAGCGCGCGTCCGACGCGCAACGCCTCGACGTAGTTGTACGACCACGTGCTGTCGAGCATGAGTCGATAGCTTTGTCCCACTGCTTTGCGCACGTGCCGGCAGATCTCGATGTCCTGCTGCCACACGGCAGGCGGGTGGATCTTGTAAGCATGAAACCCCGCCTCTCTGATCCGCACCGCCTCCTCGGCATACGCTTCTTTCGACGGCAGTACTTCCGAGCTCGCATAGGCGGCAATCGATTCACGGAAGCTTCCCAGCATGCGATGGATCGGCAGCCCTGCGACTTTGCCCGCGAGGTCCCAGAGCGCGACGTCCACCGCGCCGATGCAGCGCAACGTGGTATTCCGGCTGCGCGCCCACATCTGCTGATACAGACCTTCACGATCGAACGGATTCTGCCCTATCAGCAGCGGCTTCAGAAAACGGATCAGCGAAGCGGCGTCGTAGCTGGCGCCGCGGCTGGAGGACCCGAGAAACGAATGCCCTTCCACGCCGTCGTCCGTCGATATCGTGACGAGTCCAAGCTCGCTGCGCCCACCCGCCATCCGGCCCGTGTGTCTGCCGAACTGTCGCGGCGGCAGGTTCTCCCATGCGAACAGCGTGATCGTTACGTCGGTGATTTTCATCGATCCGCGTCTCCGAGTTGCTCAATCCGGTTTGAGTCCGACCTTCTGCGCGACTTTGCCCCACGTGCCCATCTCTCTCTTCACGAACGCGGCGAACTCGTCCGAGGTATTGCCGACCGGCAGTGCACCCTGTGACGCGAGCCGCTCGCTCATCTCGGGGAGCTTGATGATGCGGCTGATCTCCTGCGAAAGCTTCGCAAGGATGGGTTGCGGCAGGTTTCCCGGCGCGAACACGCCGTACCATTCGTAAGTGTCGAACCCAGGCATGCCGGACTCCTGGAAAGTCGGTGTATCGGGCAGGCCCGGAGACCGCTTCGCCGCTGTCACTGCGATCGGCTTCAGCCGCCCGGCCTTGATATGCGGCAGGACACCGGGCGGGCCGCTGATCAGGAACTGAACGCGACCGCCAACGAGATCGATGATCGCAGGCGCGCCGCCTTTGTACGGGATGTGCGTAATGTCGATACCCGCCTGAAGCTTGAGGAGCTCCATCGAAAGATGCCCCGAAGTGAGCGGCCCGGGCGACGCATAGTTGAGCTGCCCCGGTTTCGCTTTTGCGAGCGCGATCACGTCCTTCAGCGTGTTGGCGCCGACGCCCGGATACATCGTCATCACGCCGGGCACGATCACGAGCAGCGATACCGGCGTGAAATCGCGCTCCGTGTTGTATGGCAGATTCTTCGTGACGAATGGATTCACGACGTGCGGTGTGAGCAGCGTTCCGATCGTGTGTCCGTCCGACGGGGCTTTCGCCACGATCTCGCTTCCGACGGTGAAAACGCCGCCCGGCCGGTTGTCAACGACGACTTGCTGTCCCAGCGCTTCAGTGAGCCGCGCGGCCACGAGCCGCGTGATGATGTCCGCGGTCGCGCCCGGTGGAATCGGCACGATCCAGCGTATGGGCCGTGTGGGGTACTGCTGTCCTTGCGCTGCGTACGCAGCGCCGGAGCCCAATGCCGCGACAAGCAACCCAAAGAAAGACGCAACCGTTAAACCGGCTCTTCTCATGCGCTCCTCCTTATAGTCACCGCATCTTAGCAATAGCAACGCGCTCGTCACAACAGCGCACCCGCCGCGGCTACGGCTTATACTGCCTCCACGGAGGAACTGCAGTTGTCGAGTTACAGCGAAACGCTGGCGCAGTGGTTTACGGACTTGCGCTACGACGAGTTGCCGGACGACGTGATCGCGGCAACCAAGCTGCGTGTGCTGGACGTTATCGGCCTGATCCTCGCCGCCTGCCCGACGTCGCTCGGGCGAAGCGCGCGCGAAGCAGCACTGGCGATGGGCGG
>DASRIK010000169.1:0-16141 GCA_035650035.1 Burkholderiales bacterium
CGCCACCGCCCAAGTGAGCCCATATACCTATCGAGGGGGCGAGCTTCACGTAGAAGCCGTCCCGCTCACGCGCATCGGCGCGGAAGTAGGGACCCCCTGCTACGTGTATTCGCGCGCAGCCCTCACTCACGCGTACGCGAGCTTCAGTGCCGCGTTCGAAGGACGCGATCACCTCGTGTGCTACGCGGTAAAGGCGAACTCTAGCCTCGCCATCCTCGATCTTTTCGGCCGCTTGGGAAGCGGCTTCGATATCGTGTCGGGCGGGGAGCTCCAGCGCGTGCTTGCAGCGGGCGGCGCGCCGGAGAAAGTCGTTTTTTCCGGCGTCGGCAAGTCCGAAAACGAAATTCGCGCCGCCCTGAACGCCGGCATTCTGTGTTTCAACGTGGAGTCCGAAAGCGAGCTCGAGCGGATCGATCGCATCGCCGGCGAGCTCGGGACGACAGCGCCCGTCAGCCTGCGCATCAATCCGGACGTGGATGCAGGCACGCACCCCTACATCGCGACCGGCCTCAAGCAGAACAAGTTCGGCATTCCTTACGGGGAGGCGATTCCGCTTTACGAACGAGCCCGTCGCCTCCAGCACGTCGCGATAAAAGGCATCGACTGCCATATCGGATCGCAACTCACGGAAATCGAGCCGATCGGGGAGGCGCTTTCCAGGATGGCCGAGCTCGTCGACCAGCTCGGCAGACTGGGGATCGCTATCGAGCACGTCGATGTCGGGGGCGGGCTCGGTATCCGCTATCAGGACGAGGTGCCGCCAGCCATCGCCGCTTACGCGAGCACCGTCATGGCGGCTTTTCCGAATCCCGCGCTGAAACTTCTCTTCGAGCCGGGCCGCCATCTCGCCGGCGGCGGCGGCGTGCTGCTTACGCGTATCGAGTACCTCAAGCGCGGCGAAGACCGGAAGTTCGCGATCGTCGACGCCGCCATGAACGATCTCATCAGACCGGCGCTATACGACGCATGGCACGAGGTGCTGCCCGTGCGAGAGAACGGGAGCGCCGACATTTACGATATCGTCGGCCCCGTGTGCGAGACCGGCGATTTCCTTGCGCGGGGACGCAGCCTCGCCGTGCGGGAAGGGGACCTGCTCGCGGTGATGTCTGCGGGAGCTTACGGGATGAGCATGGCATCGAACTACAATTCGCGGCCGCGCGCGGCCGAAGTCATGGTCGATGGAGAAGCGGTTTACGTCATTCGCACCCGTGAAGAGCTGAGCGACCTCATCGCGCGCGAGCGGCGGCTCCCCTCTTGAAACCACGTGAACGAGTGAACAAGTGAACGCGCGAACAAGAGACCGCGCGCTCAAGAACGAGAGTGAATGGTCGTTAAGCCACGCCCAACATTGGTTCTGAACTTCGCTTCACGCACGTTCGCATTCATCCGTTTATTCGTTGACGCGTTCACCCGTTCGCGCAGTTGAGATGTTGCGACAAACACACAACGCCATATTCCATCGTCAAATAGTGTTGACAAAGGTGTTGCTTTTTTTTTGAGCCGTAGCATAGAATTGGCGCACCACGCACGGTTTTTCCGAATTTTTTTCGGGAGAACGATGGAAAAGACGATGGCTACAACGTTCGAAAAATCGTGTGATGGGAGTGCGAAGCAGTTGTAACCATCGCACGTGAAGCATGCCTAGGTTAACTTTAAAGGAGACTATGATGGCAGCGAAGAAAAAAGCTAAGAAAAAAGCAGCGAAGAAAAAAGCAGCGAAGAAGAAGTAGTCAGTAGCAAAGCGGGGGCTGGGTAACCCCCGGCTCCCGCCCCCCGCCCTCCGCAGTTCCTCTCCCTGATTTCTTAAGCACCCACCGGTCTCCGACGCACGTGAGTTGCGTCACGCACTCGACGCGCGCGGTACGGCCCGCGTCGTGCGGCCCTCAGGGATTCAGATGCTGGTAGACGGCGTTGGCCACCCGCAGCAAGTCCTCTTTCCCGACCTCCCCGCTGAGGACATAGCCGAGGCTGCGGTCGACCCAGTAGAACTGCCGCACGTTTCCTTCCTGAGCGAAGCGGAAAGCCGTCTCCTTGCTGTGGTCGCGGTTCGTCCGGACGTACAGCGTCAATCGCTGCCCCTGGGCATCCTGGTACATGAACTGCGCCACCGGGCCGTGGTCTCCCGGCAGAAGTCGCCCGCCGACCAGTGAATAGCCGAGTGCGTCCAGCCGGGGGATCTTGAGCGACGTGCCGAGCCGTTTCGACAGCCACGCGACGAGATGCGCCTCCTGGTCTGCCGCCACTTCGACGGGGTGCCGAACTTCGGGGCTGTATACGACGTGCGCGACAGCGGCACGGCGCGCCCACGACGGTGAATCGGATCGCCTGTCGGCCGACTTCCAGTCGTGTAACTGCCAACCGGCGAGGCCACCGAGGAAAATCCACCCCGCAGCTGCAGCATAGCGCCATAGTCGCGCAGGTGTTCGCGCATCGCGATGCAGCAGACGGGCGGGGAGCGGTTCCGTCAGAACCGGGTCGTATCGCGCTTCGATTGCCTGGTCGTTGCGCCGGTACGACGCCATCCGCTCTCCCTCCGCGGGATGCGCGGCGATATACGCCTCGACTTCGGCGCGGCGCGCCTGCGGCAACGCGCCGTCGAGCCAGGCGTGGAGGTCTGCCTCGGTAATCTGCGGGTTATTCATTTCACGACCTTTAGGCTCGTCGCGCCGGCGTCGGCGTCGAGCATCATGCGCAGGCGCTCTCGTGCGCGCGCGAGCCGCGACATGACGGTGCCGATCGGTATCCCCAGCGTGTCTGCAGTCTCCTGATAGGACATATGCTCGAGAGCAACCAGTAGTAGCACTTCGCGTTGTTCGACGGGCAGGCGCTTCAAGGCGGTATCGATGTCGCGCACTTCCAGCATGTCGGCCTGGGTCGCACGTACCGGCGCATCGGCCACGTCGTCGTCCAGCGGCAACGTGGCGGCCGCGCTCCGGGAGCGCACCTGATTCACGTGGACGTTGTGCATGATCGTAAAGAGCCAGGCTCGAAGATCACTGCCGGCACGCCAGAGATGAAGCTTGGTCCACGCCCGTTCGAGCGTGTCCTGCACAAGATCGTCCGCGGCGCTGCGCTCACCCGTTAGGGCGCGCGCGTACCGTCGTAACCGCGGGATCAGCTCGTTCACCCGTGCGCCAAACTCAGCGAGCGTATCCAAGGAGCCTTTCTCGACTTCTGATAATTCGGCCAACAGAGGGCGGAAAAAGTTTATTCCAGGGGTTGCGCCACTGCCAGCGTTAAAAAAGTCACACGAGAAACAAGGTTGCGAGTCCCAGAAATATGAAGAACCCGCCGCTGTCCGTGATCGCCGTGATCAGCACGCTGGAGCCCAACGCGGGATCCCGACCGAGCTTCTCCATGAGCAGCGGTATCGCCACGCCCATCATCGAAGCGAGCAGGAGGTTGAGCAGCATCGCCGCGGTCATGACCACACCGAGCTGCCAGTTGCGGTAGATGAGAAAGGCGAAAAGTCCCACTACGCTGCCCCAGATGAGCCCATTCAGAACACTGACGCCCATCTCTTTCATGAAAAGCTTGCGGGCGTTCTCGCGTGTGATCGCGCCGAGCGCAAGCGCGCGCACGATCATCGTGATCGTCTGGTTTCCCGAATTGCCGCCGATGCCGGCGACGATGGGCATCAACGCGGCCAGCGCAACGAGCTGCGCTATCGAGTGCTCGAATATGCCGATCACGCGCGATGCGATGAACGCCGTCACCAGGTTCACCGCCAGCCATGCCCAGCGGTTCTTCACGCTTTTCCACACCGAAGCGAAAAGATCTTCGTCCTCGCGCAAGCCGCCGGCCGAAAGCATGTCGCTGTCCTGCGCTTCGCGGATGAAATCCATGACTGCCGCAACGGTGACACGGCCCACCAGCCGCCCGTCGTCCTCCACAACGGGGGCAGAGACGAGGTCGTAGCGTTCGAAAGCTGCCGCCGCATCGTGGGCGTTCTCGCGCGGGCTGAACTGCACGTGCTCGCGCAGCATGACGTCCCCGACGAGCGATTCGGGCGAGGTCACCAGCAGCCGGTTGACGGGCAGCAGGCCCTTCAGCTGCGCGTTGCGGTCCACGACGAAAAGCTGATCGGTATGGTCCGGCATCTCGTCGAGGCGGCGCAGATAGCGCAGGACCACCTCGAGCGTGACGTCTTCGCGCACCTCGACCATGTCGAAATCCATGAGCGCGCCCACGGAGTCCTCCTCGTACGACATCGCCGCCCGCAGCTGCTCGCGCTCTTCGACGGACAGCGATTTGAAAACGTCCTGGATGACCTCGCGTGGAAGGTCGGGCGCGAGGTCGGCGATCTCGTCGGTGTCGAGCTGCTCCGTCGCGGCGACGAGCTCGTCCTCGTCCATGCTCGCGATGAGGCTCTCGCGCACCGCATCGGAGACTTCGAGCAGGATCTCCCCATCGCGATCGGCTTTGACGAGATTCCAGACGATCAAGCGGTCGTCGAGCGGCAGTGCTTCCAGTATGTAGGCGACGTCGGCGGGATGAAGTCTGTCCAGCTCGCGCTGGAGCGCCTCCAGATCTTTGCGATGCACGAGCGCCTCGACGCGCTCGCGCGACGGCTGCTCGTTCTCGTGGGCGAGCTCGGCCGAGAGCTTGTGCCTGCGCAGAAGCTCCGTCACCTGCTCCAGGAATTGCTCCCGCAGGCGTACTGTGTCGACTCGTTGTTCCATCGGATCGGACTCGAAGCCGCTTTGGGTGAGGCGGCGCCGAACTATCGGTGCGAGCGTCGATCGACGCTCAAAAGCAATGGGCGAGTATTGTAGGAGCCCCCCGCAATCGCGTATATAGTAGCGGCCCGTTTACCACAGCTCCCATGTCTCCCGCCATACTTCGCAGGCTTCAACAGGCTCAGCAAGAGCTGCAGAACGGGCAGCTCGAAGAAGCAGCCGAGTCGTGCGAACGCGTGCTGCGCAAGGCGCCAAAGAATGCGGAAGCGCTGTGGCTGCTCGGTGTCGCGCGCCTGATGGCCAATCGTGTGGACGAGGCGGTGCCGCTTCTGGAACGTGCTGTTGCCGCAGAGCCGAACCATGGCGCTGCGCTCGAATACTCGGGCCTCGCCCATCTCATGCGCGGCGACTATGCGAAGGCCGAAGAGCCGCTGCGAAAAGCGGCGGCCATTCCGCACGCCCCGCCGTCCGTTTTCATGCGGCTCGGCCTTGCGCTCCTGCATCAGGGCAGGCACGACGAAGCGGTGCAGAAGCTCGAGCGTGCAATGACCGCGGATCCCCGGAGCGTCGACACGCGCGTCAACCTCGGCCGGGCATATGCGGCGCAGGGACGCTGGGGCGAAGCCCGCGAGCAGTTCGATGAGATCCTCCAGCGACAGCCGTCACATGTCGATGCGCTCTACAACGCCGGGGTTGCGAGCATCGAGCTGGGCGATGCGGATCGCGCGCGTATCCACTTCGAACGGTGCCTCGCCTGCGACCCGCGCCATATCGATGCGCTGGAGCGGCACGCCGCGGCGTGTCTGAAGCTGGGCCGTTTTCCGCAGGCACTCTCGGATCTGCGCAGACTGGTCGACTTCAAGCCGGCGGACGCCGCGCTCGCGGCGGTTTTCGCGGACGCGACTTTCCAGTGCGGCGACATCGACGAAGCTCTTGCGTCAGCGGCGAAGGCTCTCGAGCTGGACCCTGCGCAGTCGGGCCCATACAGCCTGATGGCCCAGATACATCATGTACGTGGCGAGCTCGATCGCGCGGTGGCAGTCCTGAAGGAGGGATACGAGCGGACAGACGCGGGGCCGCTGCTCGGCGCGCTCGTGCACCTTACGCACAAGCAGAGTGATTGGGCGGCGTGGCGTCCTGCATGGGAGGCGATGCAAAGGAAACTCGACGAGGGCGGCGATCTCGGCAGTCCGTTCTGGCTTCTCGTCGAGCCGACGACGCCCGCGCAGCAGCTCGCATATGCCACGCAGTGGTCGGCTCGCAAATATCCACCACCCCCCGGGGATCGGCCCGCCCACAGGCAAGCGTCGCGAAAAAAGCGGGACCGGGTGCGCATCGGTTATTTCTCGGGTGATTTTTACCAGCACCCCGTCCCGGTACTCATGGTGGAAGTCCTCGAGCTTCACGATCGCGAGCGCTTCGAGGTTTTCGCTTACTCATACGGGCCCGATGACGGCAGTGCAATGCGCGCACGCCTGGCGGGCGCTTCGGAGCACTTCATCGATGTCCGATGGGACCCGGATGACCTTCTTGCCGAGAGGCTGCGTGCGGACGAACTCGACGTCCTGGTGGATCTGAAAGGCTACACAGTGGGTGACAGGTTGAGCGTGCTCGCCCGACGGCCTTGCGAAATGCAGGTCTCGTGGATCGGATTCGCCGGGACCAGCGGTGCGCATTTCATCGACGGCATCATTGGCGATCCGTTTCTCATACCGCCCGAGCTCGAGCAGTATTATTCCGAGCGCGTGCTGCGCGTGCCGAACTGCTACTTCCCGAGCGACCGGAAGCGCCCCGCACCACCACCTTTGTCGCGATCGGAGTATGGATTGCCGCAGGACGCGTTCGTGTTCTGCTGCTTCAACCAGACCGTAAAAATCACACCGGAGATTTTTGCAAGATGGATGGCCCTCCTGCATGCACTGCCTCATGCCGTGCTTTGGCTGCTGGAGGACAACCGCTGGGCGAGCGAAAACCTACGGAGCGCAGCGTGTGGACACGGTATCGACCCGCAACGACTCGTCATCGCACCACGGCTTCCGACGGCCCAGCACCTGGCGCGCTACGCGGCCGCCGATCTCGCGCTCGACAGTGCACCCTACACGTCTCATACCACCGGCAGCGATGCGCTGTGGCTGGGCTGTCCTCTCGTCGCGCTGTGTGGCGAGACGTTCGCCGCCCGGGTTTCGGGCAGCCTGCTTACGAATTGCGGCCTCGGCGATCTCGTGACGTATACGCTCGACGGTTATGAAAAGCTCGCCTATCGACTCGCGACGGACACGACGTATATGCGAGAGGTGAGAGCGCGTCTTGCGCTCGCGCGCGATCAGGCCCCGCTTTTCGATTCGCAGCAGTTCACTCGGGATCTCGAAACGCTTTACTTGTCGCTCGTTCAGTAGGTGCAGGCGCCGACGCGTGCATCACTCGACCGGTCGCGCTCTGCCGAATAGTAGCGTCACGTTCACTCGGCGGTTCTCGTAACCTGGCTTGAAATGCATTTCGTCCGTGACGTGGATGAGGCTCGAGTCGAAGAGCACGCAGCGGTTTGCCCGGTAAGGCACTCGCACCGGTTTCGCCTTGTGTACCTTCACGTACGCCGCGAGCCGCTCGGATTCGTTGTTGTACTGGTAGAACGTCCAGCTTTTCGGCACCGGGACATCGTATATGACCATGCCGCCGGTGGTCGGATCCTCACAGGCCGTCTCGGGCGTGATCCAGAAGTTCACATTCACCCTGGCGAAATCCGCATGCATGTCGATACCCTGCATGCGCTGGTCGTATTTGAATGCCCACGCCTGGAGGAGCGGCTCGGGGCCGACTATTCGCGGCATCGCTTTGCGGAGCTCATGCGCCGCTGCGAGCAGCACCGGCGCGTTGAATCCCCGGCCCAGCAACGCGCCGACGTAACCGCGTGCATTGTTCACTTTCCAGATCGTCGCTTCTTCGCAGAATCGCCTCAGTGCCGACAGCGCTTCGGGAGCAAGGAAGTTGTCGATGACGACGCATCCCTCGGCGAGATATTTCTCTTCGATCGCGTCATAATCGTTGTCGCCGAGCGCCGCTCCCGCGAACATCGATTCGGGAATGTAGTACGTATCGCAAAGCGCGTCCATGAGGGCGCTGCCTTCGGCCCCAGCCGGCGCGAATACGGCCTGTGGATCCGCATCTTCGCGGTAGTAGCGTTTCAGCAGCGCAAGCGCTTCGCGTCCCTTGGAATCGAGGCGGCCGCGCCGTTGCAGTAACTCGAGCTGCTCGTAATCGTGGCGTATGCGAGCCTCCGGCACCGGCCACGGCAATCCGTCCATTGCACTACCCGCCGCCTGTGCCACGTCGCGGCTGCGCGTGAACCACTGTGTGGCCCCATTCAGGTCACCGCGGTTCAACGCTGCAATCCCGAGCGCATACAGGCATTCGATGTCGCTGCGGATCTCGGCGCCATAGTCCTTCCGGAGCGCGTCCAGCTCAGCCGTGCCGTCGTCGCGCGCGTAAATGCCGATCAATGCGCGAAGCGCCGCGGCGGCATGCACCCTGGAGGTTAGCGCGGACCGAAACTCCGAAACGGCGCGTGCACGATCTTCCAATCCGAGATAAGCCATGCCAAGCTCGATGTGCATTTCGGGCGAGATCGCACTTGTCTCGGTCAGTTTGTCGAACGCTGCAAGCGCGCCGTAGTAATCCCCGAGCTTGTTCTGGCAGCGCATGATCTGCAGAATCGCCGGCATCGCGCCTTTTCTGACGAAGCTTGCACGAATTGCGTTCCCGAGCGATTCGTGAATGTTCCCGATCCCGTCGTTCGCGGTGCTCAGGACGAGCAGCGCACGGTAGTCATCAGGATCGCTCGCCAAAACAGCAGACGCGGCCCGATAGGCTTCGCGCCAGTCGTGCGCGGCCGCCGCAACTTCCGCGATCGTCGTGAGCAGAAACGTTTCGCCGAACGGCGGATTCTGCAGGCGGTCCCTGATATACGCTTGCGCCTCGTCGACATGTCCCGCGTCCTGGAGCAGGAGAAGATAAAGCGCGGCGGCATCGTGCGGCGCGTGGCGGCCGCTCACTGCCTTTCGTGCGAGCGTCAAGCCGCGGGCTGGATTCCCCGTTACGAATCTTTCCTGCAATGCCTGGCACATGTGACGAACCCAATCTTCCTTCCACGAGTGGGTGCGGCAGACGTGAAGCGCGTTTTCCACCTGCCCGCAGACGAACAGGCACACGACGGCTTCGAATGCGTCGGCATCGGAGCTCGGCGGCTGCGAACGCAGCATCGAAATCGCGGCCGGGCAGTTGCCGCGGGACCGAAGCTGCTTTACTTCCTTGTACGTCTGGGAAAGGTTCTGCATCGCGCAATGCAGTGGCGGCGCTTCGATTGTATCGCGGCTGGCGCCGGGGCTCTGCGGCCACGGTACGCCCGTCCGGCCGGATTTGCGCACCAAAAAAAACGGGCGCCGAAGCGCCCGTTTTGCCAGAAACGGCGAGTCTAGAACGTGTGACGGAGGCCCATCGCCCACGCATCCGGGCTGGAGCCGGCCGTTGCGCCCGAAACACCGAAGATGTTGTAAGCCGCGGCGTCTTCGTTGTCGATCTTCACAAAACCGAACGTAAACTCAGTGCGCTTCGAGAAGTTATAGACGTAGCGGATCTGGTACATTTTCGCGCCGGTGTTCCCGCCCGGAGACGGACGGACCTGCGACTGCGAACCGGCAATCGCCGGAGCGCCCGCCGGACCTTTCACGTCATCCGCCTGGGTATAGGCCGCACGCAGACCGTGCGGTCCGGCGATGTTCCAGTCCACGCCCACGTGCCAGGCTTTGACTTTCGATTCGCCGCCTGCGGTCGTCGAGTGCTCGAACTTCTGTTGGGTGAATTGACCCCCGACGCGCACCGGACCCCAGGTATAGGCCGCGCCGACGTGCCAGCCTTTGTCGTCGGCTTCGCGCGCAGCGCCAATACCCCCGAACTCGTTGTGCTTCTCGTAACCCGCCGACACATAGAGCGGGCCGGCGCTGTATTGCGCCCCGATCGACCACAGCCGCGGCTTGCTGTTGGTGCCGCCGGTGACCGCCGTGACGTGGTTCAGCGACATCGTCGCGAGCATCACCTGGAAACCGGCGAAGTTCGGGCTGTCGTAGTTGATCGTGTTGTTCTGACGGCGCTTGAACGCTCCGCGGCTCGCCGCACCGTTAAACGTGGTGGATCCCGCCGTGAGCAGGTTGGCCGTTCCCCATACGCCGGTGTCGTTGCCGCCGACGTTGGTCGGGCTGATCGTGCGCTTAAACGGCGTGTCCCAGTTACCGAAGAAGACGTTGCCGAAGCCGCCTTTCAGGCCCAGCGCGCTGTTACGCGAGCACCAGCCGTCCTGTTCCTGGCCACGGATGTCCGCCGTGCTCTCGCACTGGAACCACGCGGAAAGACCGCCACCCAGCTTCTCTTCCCCTTTGAAGCCGACGTTGCTGCCGGGGGTCTGCAAGATATCGACATCTTGGCGCGGACCACCCTGGTCGATGCGCGAATACTCCATGTACAACGTGCCGTAAATCTGGACAGTGCTCGATTGCGCGAGCGCGACAGCAGGGACACCTAGAGCCCCCGCCACAGCAATTGCGATTACCCTCTTCTGCATGTGACCCTCCTCAAATTTCGATGTACCACCAGCGCAGCTTTTTACTGATTACAGGCTGCACAAAACCGTAGTCAGTATGCCGAGCGAATATCCACGCATCCAAGTACTTTCAACGCGCTGTCACATCGCTCGTTGCGCCGATACAACGAAAGTCTGAAGTTGAAACCAAGCTCAATGGTTTGAACTACCACTGCCCATCACGCTCAAGCTTAGCCGGTGGCGGTGAGCGCGGGAGATTGATGGCGCGCAGCTCGCCGAGCAGCGACCCCGTCAGCGCTTCGATTGTTTCGCGGGCTCCAGGCCTTCGTCTGCGAGCATGCGCCGGAACGCCTGCAGCTCCTTGCGTCGTTTAACGTCCGTTTTCGGGTAGTCGATCGGCATGCCGCGCAGCGTTTCGATGATGATCTGCGAGATGATGAGACGCGCGTTCGGCTTGTCGTCGGCAGGAACGACAAACCACGGCCCGTATTCGGTACTGGTCGCGCCAAGACACGCTTCGTACGCCTTCATGTATTCGTCCCAGTAATTGCGCTCCCGAACATCCGCCTCATTGAACTTCCAGTTCTTCTCGGGATCGTCCAGACGCGCGAGGAAGCGCTTGCGCTGCTCTTCCTTCGAAATGTGCAGAAAGAATTTCACGATGCGTGTGCCATTCGAGTGCAAGTGGCGCTCCAGCGCCCGGATGGATCGAAACCTTCCTTTCCATATCGAACCGTTTTCAAGGGTCTTTTCCGGCAACCTCTCCGCGGCGAGAAGCTCCGGGTGCACGCGCACGATCAGCACCTCTTCGTAGTACGAGCGGTTGAATATGCCTATGCGTCCCCGCTCGGGGAGGACCCTGATCGCATTCCACAGGAAATCGTGCGCAAGCACATCGGGGCCAGGATGCCGGAAGCTCACCACGCTCACGCCCTGTGGGTTGACGCCCGACATGATGTGCTTGATGGCTCCGTCCTTTCCTGCGGCGTCCATCGCCTGGAACATGATCAAGAGCGCGTACCTGTTGTCGGCGTATAGCCTGGGCTGGAGATTACGCAACTCCTTCACGTGCGCATCGAGCAGCACCTTGTAGTGAGGCTTGCCGTCGTAGAACGGCTCTATCAGGGTCGGC
Source organism: Burkholderiales bacterium (assembly GCA_035650035.1). Lineage (GTDB taxonomy): Bacteria > Pseudomonadota > Gammaproteobacteria > Burkholderiales > SG8-41 > JAQGMV01. The sequence continues at coordinate 11,402 of DASRIK010000169.1, forward strand.
AACTTCTTCAGGTCTATATCGGAGTGTGGCTTTACCTCGAAATCCTTTGACTTGATCTTCATCGAAGGCGCCCTCGGCAGCATGGTTAATCCATCTTCATATCACGATCGTCCCATCGCGATTCGCAGCGCCGGGATCGGTGAGCGGCGGAACTGTCAGATTGAAAACGCGACCCCTTCTAATCAGCCGCGAACGGATGCGAGCAGCGCAGCGTTGCCGCCCGCCGCCGCAGTGTTGACCGTGACCGTCTGCTCGACGCAGAAGCGTGGCAGGTACTGCGGCCCACCCGCCTTCGGCCCCGTGCCGCTCAGGCCTTCGCCCCCGAACGGCTGCACGCCGACCACCGCGCCGATCATGCTGCGGTTCACGTAAATGTTGCCGACGCGCGCACAAGTGGCGATGCGCTCGGCGCGGCCGTCCAGGCGCGTCTGCACGCCGAGAGTCAATCCAAAGCCGAGTGCATTGACGCGCTCGATCAGCGCGTCCAGTTCACCGGACCAGCGTACGACCAGAAGCACCGGGCCGAAGATTTCCTCTTCCGCCGCTTCCACGCGGTCGATCTCGTAGATGCAGGGCGCGACATACTCGCCTGATAAACCTGCGGGAAGAGCGGCGCCTGCCACGAGGCGCCCGGTGCGCTCGAGGCGTGAGATCTGTTTCTCCAGTTGTGCCCGTGCCGCCGCATCGATTACGGGACCCACGTCGGTTGCCGGATCGGCAGGCTCGCCGATGACGAGCTCGTTCAGCGCGCCGCTCAGCATCTCGAGCAGGGACTCAGCCGTGCTTTCGTGCAGGCATAGAAGCCTCAACGCCGAGCAGCGCTGCCCCGCCGAACGAAACGTGCTCGCGATCGCCGCGTCGACGACCTGCTCCGGAAGGGCGGTCGTGTCGACGATCATCGCGTTGATGCCGCCTGTCTCTGCAATGAGCGGCACCAGCGCGCGCGTGTCGTCGGTAGCGAGAAGGGACCGTGCAATTGCACGCGCGACCGGCGTCGAGCCGGTGAACACGACGCCAGCAGTGCGGCGATCCGCGACGAGCGCGGCACCGATCGTTTCGCCTTCGCCTGGACACAGCGCAAGCGCGTCCTTGGGCACGCCGCAACCGTGCAGCAGATCGACCATCGCCGCGGCGATTGCAGGCGTCTGCTCCGCGGGCTTCGCCGCGACGGCGTTGCCGGTCACGAGCGCTGCCGCCATCTGGCCGGTGAAGATTGCGAGGGGAAAATTCCAGGGTGAGATGCATACCCAGACGCCTCGACCGCGGAGGCGCAGCTCGTTTGTTTCTCCCGTAGGCCCGGGCAGCGCCACCGGCGCCATGATGCGCTGTGCTTCGACCGCGTAATAACGCAGGAAGTCGATCGCTTCGCGTACTTCGGCGATGGCATCGTCCCAGGTTTTGTGCGCCTCCTTCAGCAGCAGCGCGGCCCAATGCGGCAAGGCCGCCTCGAGCGTGTCCGCCGCAGCATTCAGCATTGCCGCACGCTTCTGCACGGGCTGCTGATCCCAACAGCGCGCCCCGCGCTCCAGCATGGCCATGGTGCGCTCGACGTCCTCGATGCCGAGGTCACACCCCGCTAGCATTGCGGCTTTCGAATAAGCATCGAGCAGCCGCTCGCGGTCGCTGCGGACGGCGATGTCCAGCCCGCGGCTGTTCGAGCGCTCGGGGCCGTAGAGCTCGCGCGGAAGCGGCAGCGCCGCGTCGGATTCCACGTACAGCGGCGAGTGCACGAGCTCGTCTATTGCCACGCTGCGGTCCGCGAGCTGATGAACGAACGAGGAGTTCGCTCCGTTTTCGAGGAGCCGCCGCACGAGGTATGCGAGAAGGTCGCGATACTGACCGACCGGGGCGTAGATTCGGCACGGCACGGACGCCGACTGCAGCACCTGCCGGTAGATGCTCTCGCCCATGCCGTGCAGGCGCTGCAGCTCGAACGACGCGCCAGACTCGCGCGCAAGCTCGAGCACCGCCGCGATCGTCGCCGCGTTGTGGCTCGCGAGCTGCGGATAGACCGCATCCGGTGCGGCCAGCAGCGCACGTGCGCACGCGAGATAGCTCAAATCCGTGTGGTGCTTGTGCGTGAAGACGGGATAGCCGTCGACGCCGAGTACCTGTGCGCGCTTGATCTCGGTATCCCAGTAGGCGCCTTTCACCAGCCGTAGCATGAAGCGCAGCTGCGTGCGCCGCGCGAGCTCGACCACGTGCGAAACGACATCGAGCGCGCGCGTCTGATACGCCTGGATTGCGAGGCCGAGGCCGCTCCATTGCGGATGCGTGCGCGCGACGAGCCGCGTCAGTGCTTCGAAGATGTCGAGCGACAGCTCGAGCCGTTCGCTTTCTTCGGCGTCGATGGTGAGGTTCAGGCCCGCGGCTGAGGCTTGCTGGCACAACGACCACACACGCGGTACGAGATTGCGCATGACGCGTGCGTGCTGCGCCTCTTCGTAACGCGCGAAGAGCGCCGAGAGCTTGATCGAGATGCCATCGCGGTCCTCGGGAGCTCGTTGTGCGCCCGCGCCCGCCGCCACGGCTTCGACGGCGAGACGATAGTGATCGAGATACGCTTGCGCTGCTGCGTCGGTGCGGGCGCCTTCGCCGAGCATGTCGTAGCTGAACCGGAACTGCCGGTTGTCGCCTCGCCACTCGTCGGCGCGCGCGATCGCGGCTTCTATCGTTTCGCCCAGCACGAACTGACGCGCGAGTAACTGCACCGCGCGACTCGCGATCGTTACCACCGCGTCAGCGCCGAGCCGACGGACGAGGCTTTGATGCGCGTCATCGGCGTCCGGGAGCATCGACTTCGCCAGCGCGAGCGCGCGGGCGGAGACGGCGGCGAGGCCGCGGCCGCGGTGGGAAGAAAAGTCCGCGCGCCCGAGCTGGTCTGCGGTGAGCGCGATCGCCGTCTCGCGGTCCGGCACGCGGAGCAGTGCTTCCGCCAGCCGCATCAGCGCGAGACCTTCGTCGCTCGAGATCGGGTATTCGGCAAGCAGGCTTTCAAGCGCCCAGAACGGCGCGGGATCCCGGCGCACGGCTTCGACCCATGGCGTCGCGATCGCGGCCACGCGCTCCCAGTCGAGCCGCCCCTCCAGCGACTCGAGCGCGGCGCCCGCTGCCTCCGCCTCCGGCCTGTATGGTGACGATAGACGCTGCGGCGGCACGCGACGCGTCGACACTTCGGCGATCAGCTGCGGTACGGGCTCGTGCGTCATCGTAAGTCGTAGGGTGCGCTACAAGCGAAGCGCGGGCAATATACGGCACGCGCCGGACCCTCTGCCTGCAAGGGTGGTGCCATCGAAAATGAATCGATGAACAGCGCGCAATGTCAGCATGTCATAATGGTCGAGCCCCGCAACTGCGTCGCTACACAGCGTGCGCGTTGACGCACAGGAGGATCATGTTCGGCTCGAAAGCCGTCAACTTCGAGGCGCTCGTCAAAGCGTATTCGGCAGAGCTTTACCGGTACGCGTACTGGCTCACTCGAGATCGCTTCGTCGCTGAAGATCTCGTGCAGGAGACATTCTCGCGGGCATGGAGCAGCTGGGAGACCCTGCGGGAAGAGGCGTCCGCGAAAAGCTGGCTGTACACGATACTTCGGCATGAGCACGCGCGGCTCTTCGAGCGCAAGCGCCTGGACGTGGTCGAAGACGTCGATCTCGATACACTCGTAGACACTCGGCTGCGCGCGATTCCCTCAGACCTCGAGCTTCGGGAAGCGCTCCACGCGCTTCCCGCGGCTTACCGAGAGCCGCTGCTGTTACAGGTGCTGGGCGGCTTCACGTGCGAAGAGATCGCCAAAATCATCAACACGACGCCTGGGGCGGTCATGACGCGGCTCAGCCGGGCACGTCTTACGCTCCGAAGGAGCATCTCCGGAGCCCGAGGTAAGAGTCAGCGCCATGAAATGTCTTGAAGTGCGCTGCGAGCTGCGCCGTATAGAAAAGCTGTTGATCGGAAACCGGGGCGCGTAGACAGGAGCGCAAATCTTCTACGCAGGCCCTTCTCAGAACGCCTCAGCCCCACTCGCTTTCACGACCTTCTGCCATTTTCGCCATCGGCGGCGGGCAGGTAGCTCCTGATTCCTGCGGCGAGCTTCCGACCGGGGTTGCGTCCTTTCGTTTTCACCGTAGGGAGAGTTCACAATGAAGGTGTTCGGCTGGATTACGATCGTCGCACTCGTCCTGCTTGCCGTCTTCACGATCGCCAACTGGTCGCTTTTCACCGCGCCGGCGACCCTCGATTTCCTTGTGTTGTCGGTGCAGGGCCCACTTGGGCTGGTGCTCCTGGGCGTCACGCTCGCATTCGTCGCCCTCTTCGCGATCTATGGGTTGTCGCTTCGCACCACCGCGCTTGTCGAACAGCGCCGCCACATGAAGGCGCTCGAGGCTCAGCGCGCGCTCGCCGAAAAAGCCGAGGCTTCGCGGCTAGCGACGCTCGCCAATCAGTTGACGGACGAATGTGCACGTCTTCGCGGTCTGGTGGAGGAATCTCGTGGTCAGGCGTTCGCCCGCGCGGACGCGCTTGAGAAATCGCTCGTGCGGTCCATGAACGACACGGCGAATGCGCTATTCGCGAATATTGGCCAGATCGACGACAAGCTCGAACGGCTCGCGCTGACAGGCCGGGGAACTGCGCACTGACGTCGGTGCCCGCGCGCGTGCGCGACCGAAGTCGCGTTGATGGAGGAGAACCTCCGGCGTACGAGGAGCGCCCGGGTAGCTGGCGCCAGGTTTAGCGCAAGGT
>DASRIK010000170.1:0-9365 GCA_035650035.1 Burkholderiales bacterium
GATCAATCTCGCGGACAATGCCGAGGGGCAGGACTTCCCGCCGCCTGGGCTCTTCCTGCGCAAGGCTTTGCCCGATCGCGTGGACGCGATCGAAGACATCGTGGCCGAAGGCGATCGCGTCGCGATGATCTGGCGGCTCAACGCGACGCATACCGGCAATCTTTTCGGTATTCCGCCGACCGGCCGCCGGATCGACATTTACGAAGTGGGTTTCTTTCGCGTGGTGGACGGCAAGATCGTCGAAGGCTGGTTCATGTGCGACGAGCTCGGACTCCTCATTCAGCTCGGACGCCAGATGCCGAAGCGCAAAGACGGTCGCCGCATCGTGCCGCACGTAACGGAAGACGGGCACGCTGCCGACGCGCTCATCGAGCGCGTCATGGCTCGGGGTACCGCGACACAGCCGGATCGCAACAAGCTCGAGGTGTTGCGCGCGAAGTCATCGGCCGCGCACGCGCAACGACGCCCTGCCGGATACGTGCAGTCGCGCTCCGGTTTCCAGCACCTCCACGACTACGGCCGCAAGAACGGGCTATCACCATCCGGCCCGAATCAGGCGTTTCTGGATCGCACCGATCGGATCGTGCGGCTGCTTTCGGAAGGCGACAACGTGTGGACGCAGTTCAATCTGCGCGGCACGCACACGCAGCCGTTCTACGACGTAGCGCCAACCCGGAAGTCATGCGTCGTGAGCGAAATCGGCATCTGCCGCTTCGCGGGTGGCGAGTGGCTGGAAGGCTGGTATTTCGCGGACGAGCTCGGACTCTTGCTGCAGCTCGACGCGCTGCACGTCCTGGAAAAACTCGGCTGTCAGCCCGCCTGAAGCGCGGGTTGCTATTTCACAGTCTTCGGGATGGCTTGTACCCGAAGCATGCCCGACTCGGTTGCGCCGTGCGAAGGCTCGGACTGCGCGGAAACGCCGGGGTCCTGTCCTGTGCAAAGCGGAAGGCGTACGGTGAATTCGCTGCCCTGCCCCGGGCCTTCGCTGTGGCACGTGACGACACCACCATGCTGCTCCACCAGGCGCTGCACGAGCGTAAGCCCGATACCCATTCCGCCGCTCGCATACTGCTGCGAGCCTTGTACCTGGGTAAACAGGTCGAACACGCGCTCCACCATATCTCTGGGTATACCCACGCCGTTGTCGCGAACGCAAATCACCGCATGGCCGTCTTCACGCTCGGCGCTCAACGAGATGCGACCGCCGGACTGTGTGTACTTCGAAGCGTTATTGAGCAGATTCGCGACGATCTGCACGAGGCGGCTCAAGTCGGCCTCGACGGGTAGGGGTCCGTTCGGCAGCTTCACGGCGAGCTGCTGATCGCGTTCGGCCAGCATCGACTCCACGGCTTCGACGGCCTGGTGAATGGCGGTTGCGATGTCGAGGCGTTCCTTGCGGAGCTCGAGGCTGCCGCGTCCGATGCGAGCCACGTCCAGAATGTCGTCGACGAGACGCACGAGGTGCTTGCTCTGCCGCTCGATCACGGCGCTTGCGCTGATGAGCGCGCGCTGATCCGACGGAGAGACGGACTGAATGATCTTCACGGCGGTAAGGATCGGCGCGAGCGGATTGCGCAGCTCGTGCCCCAGCATCGCCATGAACTCGTCCTTGTGGCGGCTCACCTCTTCGAGGACGGCCGCACGCTCGCGTTCGGCGTTGAGCACGGCTTCATCACGGTTTCGAACGTATGCAGCAACGCTCGCGGCGATCGAGTCGTCGATGAAGACACCCATCGCCATGATCTCCCGCACGCGAAGCGGCCGCCTGAGAATCTGCTCGAGGTATTCGAGTACCACAAGCCGCAGAATCTGGTAATCGCGAACGACTTCCGTCAAAGACCATCCGATTTCCCATCGCTGCTCGCCGTGCTTCTCGGCGGAGCCTTCGAGGGGACGCGCGGCGGCGTCGCCGCTTTCGCGCAGCGCTTTGGCCATCGCGCGCAGGAGCTTGGCGAAATCGTTCCGCAGAGCGTCGTGGTGCGCGCGTTTCGCCGCGGGCTGCTCTTCCGCTGCGCGCAGGCACCAGAGCTCGATCAGCGTATCGGCATCGCGCTCCAGCAGCTTTCCGATTTCGACGTGAGGTTCGGCGCGTACGACATCAGAATCGCCGGTCATGATCTTTATGGGTCAGGTTTGGACGAAGAAAGGCGCGCCAGTATAGCACTGGCGCGCTTCGTCAATCGGGGAGACGACTTACGACGGACGGTCCTGCGACCGGTAGAGCTCGTAATGCTGCAGCACGCGCGGTACATAAGCGCGTGTTTCAGGGTAATTCGGGATCGCGTGACCGGAGCGGATCACGGCGCCTTCTCCGGCGTTGTAGGCCGCGAGGACGAGCCGCAGATTGTTATTGAACATTGCCAGCAGGTCGCGAAGATAACGGGCGCCTGCACGCATGTTCTCCAGAGGATTCAGCAGATCGGTTACCCCGTACCGCCTGGCGGTATCGGGCATGAGCTGCATGAGACCGGTTGCGCCTTTGGGTGATTTCGCGTGCGGATTGTACGCAGATTCGACGGCGATCACCGCGTGCAGCAAAGCCGGCTCGAGTTTCTGTTCGCTGGCGACCTTCGCGATCATGTCCGCGTAGCGCTTTCCGGCCTGCAACGGCACGGCCCGACCGGAAGTGGCTGCGTCCGCCGCGGGGGCGGATCGCGCGGGCGGCGCCTCCACCGGCGTGATCTCGACCGGTGGTTTCGTCTTCATGTACAGCTGATAGCGGGAATCCAGAGGGTAATCGCTGAAGTGGGCGACCCCGTTCTCGTCGAGGAATGCGTAAATGTCTGCGTGGCACGGGGCGGTCGCGGCTGCAAGCAGAACCAAGCCGAAGACCTGACTGCGTCGGATCATCCAAACCTCTCGGGATCGAAAATCGGAAGCGCCTCGTGCGGGCTGGAGGTTCTTGGAAGGCCCTTCGCCGTCACGCGACCCGCGTATGACGGTCTCGGGCGACAAAAGTTCGCCCGGACCGCCGGTTTTCGCCGCGTACCATGCCATCTTTCCGGCCGGCTGGCAAAGGGTTTCCCCGTTCATCGTTCCTCCACGCCCCGGCCGCTGCAGGCTCTCCCATGACCGCGAACTCCCCCGGTATCGCGCGCCTGCAGCGGCTTCGACGAAGCCTAGTCCCCTGGACGGTAAGCCACCGTTGCGGCCGCGACCCAGAACGCTTTCTCGAGGTCTGCCGGCTGCATCGCCGCTGCGAGCACCTGCGCCGAGTCGGCCGTGAGGGCGCGATGCTCTCCCAAAGCCGTATGTTCGCCTGCCCAGGCCGACAGACCGACCGCGCACAGGGCAACGCTTGCCAGCATCCTGGACCTTCCACCTGCAGCGCTCGCGTTCATGATGTTTCTCCTGTCGATGATGTTCGACGATTCGTAGCTGGATCCGAGTGTGGCCGATTCGATGCGTCGAATAAATTGGTCCGTTGTCCTGCGTTAACATGCCTAGTACTGCGGTACTACGCGTCGCAAAGAATGCATCAGGAGGGAGGGCCATGATTGCCAGAGCGTTCGTGATCATCGCGTGCATCGCCACGTGTGCTGCGCCGTCGTACGCACGAGTAACGAGGATCGTCATCGATCAGACGTCGTCGCCGGCATTCTGCAAAGGGCAGGCGTGCGCGTCGTTCGGCGATGGCGGTCAGTACGAGCAGATCGCCGGTCGCGCATATGGCGAGCTCGATCCGGCCGATCCGCGCAACAGGCTCATTCAGGACATCGAGCTTGCCAGGGATGCCGACGGCAAAGTGCGATACGTCGCGACGTTCGTTTTGACAAAGCCGATCGACATGTCGAAGGCGAGCGGGCTCATGTGGCACGACGTGCCTAATCGCGGGAGACCCGTGCTGCTGGATGCAACAGAGCGTGCGTTCGGTGACGTGGGGCTCGCGAGCGCATGGCAAGGCGACAACGCCGGCATGAGCGCGACACTCGGCACGACCGTGCGCGGGAACATGGCGCCTGGCGCCAATCACTGGCTCCAGGTGCCTGTCGCGAAAAATTCGGACGGCTCGGCGGTCACCGGTCTTGTCTTCGCGCGCATCATCAACCGCGCCGGTGCCGGTGCGCAGCCTCTCATCGTGCAGACGAATCCGGTGCCGTACATGCCGGCGAGCCTCGATACGGCCAAGGCGACGCTCGTCTCGCGCGATCACGAAACAATGGACGGTCTCGTGCGCGGCGAGAAGCCGATTCCAGGCGCCGACTGGAAATTCTGCGGCGGCGGCACCTTCGAGTCCCCGGCGCCGCTCACGACGTTGCCGGTGCAGATATGTCTCAAAGGCGGGTTCGATCCGGCGAAGCTCTACCAGGTCGTCTACACGGCGAAAGATCCGTACGTGCTGGGCATTGGTTTCGCCGCGTGGCGCGATCTCGCCTCGTTTTTCAAATACGCGGCGAGAGATGACGCGGGAACGCCGAACCCCCTCGTCGGCCACATGAAGTGGAGCATCACGCGCGGGCGCTCGCAGTCCGGCAACTACCTCCGCGGCTGGCTCCATTTCGGCTTCAACGAAGACGAATCCGGGCGCCAGGTGCACGACGGAATGTGGCCGATCATTGCCGGCCGCCGCATTGCGCTGAACTTTCGCTGGGCGCAGCCCGACGGCGTGATGGAGCTCTATCAGGCGGGGAGCGAAGGACCGCAGTGGTGGGTGCCGTATCCGGATGCAGTGCGCGGTTTACCCGCACGCAGCATTCTGGATCGCTGCAACGCGAGCAAAACGTGTCCGAAAGTGATCGAGCATTTCGGCGCTGCGGAGATCTGGGGACTCAAACTCGGGCCCGAGTGGGTGGGCACGGGCGCGAAAGAAGACATCGCGCTGCCGTCGAACGTGCGCCGGTACTATCTTGCGAGCACCCCGCACGGCGGCGGCGTGGGCGGCTTCGACACGAGTCTTCCGTCCGCCGGTCTGCCCAAACCGATACAGTGCCCCGGCAACAATTCGGGGCTGAGCGTGCTCGCGGCGAATCCGTTGCCTCACAACGAAACGTTCAGGGCGTTGAGCTTCCACTTCCGCAACTGGGTCATGCGGAACGTCGCGCCGCCGCCAAGCCGCTATCCGACGCTCGCCGCGGGTCAGCTCGTCGAACCCACGAAGGCGGCGATGGCCTTTCCGACGATCCCCGGTCTGCGGGCGACCGCCCCTGAGCCCGGTTTCATGAATCCCGTTCTCGATTACGACTGGGGACCTCGATTCGATCCGGTCGATGCATCGGGCGTGCCGACGAATGCGCCTCCGCCGGTGAGGCGCGTGATCAGAACGCTCGTGCCGAAAGTGAACGCCGATGGTAACGAGATCGGAGGCGTGCCCCTTGTGCTGCTCGACGCGCCGCTCGGCACGTATCTTGGCTGGAACATCACGGCGAGCGGCTTTCACAAGGACAAGCTCTGCACGTACGCGGGCGGCATGGTTCCGTTCGCGCGGACGAAAGCAGAGCGAAGCGCGAGCGGCGATCCTCGGCTTTCGCTCGAGGAACGTTACGGCGACCACCCAGGCTACGTTGCTGCAGTGAAGACGGCAGCGGCGAACGCAATGGCCCAGGGTTTCCTGCTGCAGAAAGACGCCGATGCGCTGATCGCCGCGGCGGAAGCGAGCGGCGTCTTGAAGGGAGCCGCGGTGAGCTCCCGGTGATGCTTCAGCTTTTCAGGCGGTAGCCCGTCCTGAAGATCGTGGAGACGAGCGCGAGGCCGAGCAGGAAGAACGCAAGCGTCATCGCGAGGCTCACGCTCACGTGCACGTCCGCGCTCCCGTAAAAGCTCCAGCGAAACCCGCTCACGAGATAGACGACCGGATTGAACAGGCTGAACGTGCGCCAGCCTTCCGGCAGCATGTCGATCGAATAGAACGCCCCGCCGAGAAACGTGAGCGGCGTGATGACGAGCATCGGAATGAACTGCAGCTGCTCGAAGCCTTTCGCCCAGATGCCGATGATGAAGCCGAAAAGGCTGAACGTGGTCGCGGTGAGCACCAGAAAAGCGATCATCCATAGCGGGTGAAGGATCGCGATCGGCACGAAGAGCGCCGCCGTGCCCAGGATGAGCACACCGAGCACGATGGATTTCGTTGCAGCCGCGCCGACGTAGCCCAGGACGAGCTCGAGCGGCGACAGAGGCGCTGAGAGCACTTCATAGATCGTCCCGGTGAAGCGCGGCAGGTAAATGCCGAACGAGGCATTCGAGAGACTCTCCGTGAAGAGCGACAGCATGATGAGGCCCGGCACGATGAATGCGCCGTACGAGACGCCGTCGATTTGGCCCATGCGTCCGCCGATTGCCGCGCCGAACACGACGAAGTAAAGCGAGGTGGTGATCACCGGCGTCGCGAGACTTTGCCACAACGTCCGCCGTGCACGCGCCATCTCGAACCGATAGATCGCGAGGACACCGCGGCCGTTGAAGGCGGAAACGTCTACCGGCGGGTTCATGTGCGGTCGCTCACGAGGCTCACGAAAATGTCTTCCAGCGAGCTCTGGCGCGTATTGAGGTCCTTGTACTCGATGCCGAGCTCGCTCACACGGTGGAGCAGCGCGGGTATCGTCGTATGCTCATCGGACGTGAGAAACGTGTATTCGAGATCCGCGCCGCCGTTCTTCAGCGTGAGATTCCAGTCGCGCAACCCTGCGGGCACCGAGGCGAGCGGCTCGCGCAGGTGCAGCGTGAGCTGCTTCTTGCCGAGCTTTTTCATGAGCACGGTTTTCTCCTCGACCACGATCAGCTCGCCTTTGCTCATGACGCCGATGCGATCGGCCATCTCCTCGGCCTCATCGATGTAGTGTGTGGTCAGAATGATCGTGACCCCGCGGTCGCGCAGGCGCTGCACGAGCGCCCACATGTCGCGTCTCAGCTCGACGTCGACGCCGGCCGTCGGCTCGTCGAGGAACAGGATCGCCGGCTCGTGCGCGAGGGCTTTCGCGATCAGCACGCGGCGTTTCATGCCGCCCGACAGTGTCATGATCCGCGCGTCGCGCTTCTCCCAGAGCGAGAGATCGCGGAGCACGCTTTCGAGATACGGCCGATCCGGCGGTCGACCGAACAGCCCGCGGCTGAACGACACCGTCCCCAGCACGGACTCGAACATGTCGGTGTGCAGCTCCTGTGGAACGAGCCCGATTCGCGAACGGGCCGCACGATAGTCGCGCACGTTGTCGAGGCCCGCGACCAGGACACGCCCTGTGGTCGCCGTCACGATCCCGCAGATGACGCTGATCAGCGTGGTCTTGCCGGCGCCGTTGGGGCCGAGCAGGGCAAAGATCTCGCCTTTACGAATTTCGAGATCGAGGCGCTTCAGCGCCTGTACGCCCGATGCGTAGGTTTTGGTCAAGCCCGAGACCGATATGGCCGCGGATGCGACTTCAGTCGATGTGTGCCGCTTCATGCGTTCGTTGCTCCAGATGTTCTCTATGTTATCGCCGTTCTGTAACAATCCAGTCTCCGGAGCAACAGAAAGTGTTTCAGCCGAAGCATTCGAGCGGCGGTATATCCTCTGCACACCCACACTCAGGAAGGCTCACGATGAAAATCGCTATCCTCGACGATTATCAGCAAGTCGCGCTCAAGTCCGCCGATTGGGCCTCCATCGGAGCGGACGCCGGCGTCGATTCGTTCGCGGAGAACATCGCCGATAGGGCGGAGCTCGTGCGGCGGTTGCAGCCATACGACGTCATCGTCGCCATGCGCGAGCGCACGCGCTTTCCCGCGGACGTGATCGATGCGTTGCCGAATCTCAAGCTTCTCGTGAGCACGGGCGGACGCAATCCCAGCATCGATGCTGAAGCCTGCGCGCGTCGCAACGTCGCGCTTTGCAGCGCTCACGGCGCATCGAGCGGCCAGAGCTCCACCGCGGAAGTGGCGTGGGCGCTCGTCCTCGCGCTCGTCAAACGCATTCCTCAGTCGGAAAAGGCCATGCGTTCAGGCGGCTGGCAGGAGACCGTGATCACGGAATCGCTCGCCGGCAAGACGCTCGGCGTGCTCGGCCTCGGGCGGCTCGGCAAGCACGTTGCGCGCTACGGCCAGGCCTTCGGCATGAACGTGACCGCATGGAGCCCGCATCTCACGGACGAGCGTGCCGCGGAAGTGTCCGTGCGCCGCGTGTCGAAAGAAGCGCTCTTCGCGGATTCCGACGTGATCTCGCTGAATCTCGTTTCGAATGCCACGACGAGGGGGATCGTCGGCCCGGCGGAAATCGGAGCGATGAAGCGCTCCGCCTATTTGGTGAATACGTCGCGCGGGCCGCTGGTCGATGAGCAGGCGCTTATCACGGCGCTTCAGGAGCGCCGCATTGCCGGAGCGGGGCTCGATGTGTTCTGGACCGAGCCGCTGCCGAAAGACCACGTCCTGCGGCGCCTCGACAACGTGGTGCTCACGCCTCATCTCGGCTATGTCGTGGACGAGAATCTGCAAATGTTCTACGCGAATGCGGTGAAAAACATCAGGAGATGGATCGCCGGCGAGCCGCTGACTCCGATGGGCCGGTGAGCGACTGCATCCGTCCATAGGTGAGCGATCGCCACAGCCACTCGAGCGGCCCCAGTTGAAAGCGCCGCAACCAGAGCGGGCAGGCGACGAGCAGCGTGGCCCAGATGGCGGCGACGATCAGCAGCGCGGAGCTTGTCGAGAGCAGACCGTACAGCCCCAAGCCGCCGAAAAAGCCGAGTGCGAGCGCGCTCTCGAGAATGTACGCGGTGAGCGCCATGCGCCCGACGGCGGCGAGCGGCCGGATCACGCCGTGACGCAGGAAATAGAAGGCCAGGGCACAGAGATAGCCGACCGCGAGTATGGGCGCGCCCGCGAGCTGCGCCGACGCGATCCACAGCGTAATCCACAGCGGATCCGAATATCCGCCATACCCGGACAGCGGTCCGCCGTAACCGAGACCGAGATTCAGCGGTAGACCCAGAGAGAGACCGAGTATGGCCCCGCGGCGAAGAAGCGGCGCCCATCCGCGGACATCGCGCGCAATTCCCGCTTGCCCGGCCGCAAAGCCGAACAGAAAGAGCGCGAATATCCAGGGCAGCATGTAGAACTGCCCCTCCTGCAGCAGGAGCGCGTGCGAGACGTGCACCGCCGCGATCTCGGCCGCCGAGCCGGATGCATAAGCCGCAACCGTTTCGGCAAGCAATCGGTCGATCGTCTCGTCGAAGCTCGTCACGGGGACTTCGCCGGCGTCCGGCAAAGCGCCCGCGAGGCTCACGGAAAGCAGGAGAGCGACCGCGACGAAAACTGTCATGAGCACGATCGACAGCCGCAGCATCGAGGACAGGGGAAGCGCGATCACCGGCAGGAGCATGAATCCGGCGACACCGTAGACGAACAGCACATCGCCGGGGTAGATCAGCATGTGCGCGATTCCGAACACCATGAGCCAC
>DASRIK010000171.1:0-19125 GCA_035650035.1 Burkholderiales bacterium
TATTTGCGTTCGAAGTAGAGCAGCGCCGCGATGCCGCCGAGCAGCAGGGCTTTGCCGACGATCCTCACCTAACCCGCAACTTTCAGGTGTTTGATTTCCGCCGTGCCCCCCTGCGCTTCGTCGAGCATTCGGAATATGTCCGTCGCTTCTTTCGCAATCGAATCCGCAATGTCGTTCAGCATCCGTACGGCTTTATCCACCGTCGCGTGTTCCGGCGCTCCATACCAGCCCGTCGCCGCGATCGTCCTGATGTCGCGAAGAACCGGCTGATAGCTCCGCGTGCGCCGCAGCTTGTCCCATTTCCGGCCCTGTCCATGGTCCGAGGAGTAATCGATGCGGTCGAGGTGGACGAGGTCGGGGCGGTATGCGAGCACCGCGAGCGCTTCGATCTCGCCGCCATGCGTGAGGCCGCCGCAATCGTGGCCGTAGAGCTCCGCCGCAACGTAACACGCCTGCACCGTAAGGACCGTCATGCCGTGTTCCCGGTGCAGCGCTTCGGCTGCGATGGCGAGCGATGGGATGTTGCCTTCGTGCCAGTTGAGTATCAGGCAGTACTTCGCTCCGTGTTTCGCGGTCGAGACGCACGTCTCGATCACGACGCGCTGATACGTGTCGGGCGTGAGCGTGATCGTGCCTTCGAAGGGCATATGCATCGGCGTGACGCCGAGCGGCCCGCCGGGAATCACCAGACCGTCCATACGCTCGGCCACGGCATGGCCGATCACGTTCGACGCGTAGATGTCGGTCCCCGTAGGCAGATGCGGACCGTGCTGCTCGACGCTGCCCGCCGGGAGTATTACCAGGGGTTTTTTCTTGAGCTGAGCGGCGATTTCCGGCTGGGTGAGGTCGATGAAGTAGCGCGACGGTAGAGCCATGTGGTAGTCCTCGTCGTCCTGGCGTACGCCAGGACCCATGTTAAGACAGTGTCAATTCAAAATGGATCCTGGCTGTCGCCAGGATGACGGCGGCAGCGTCAAGCGACTCGACGCTCCGGCGTCACTTTCTGACGCGCTTCGTCCAGCACCTCGAGCATCGAGACATACTGTCCTTTCCGCTCGATCGAGCGCAGCGCCGCGTATACCACGGCGACGGCAACGTTCCCGTTATGCGCAGTCAGCTCGCCCGGTTTGCCTGTGGCACACGTGTCCGCAAACATTTCCAGCTCGTCGCGGAACATATCGCCCTGCGGCAGTGCGATTTCCTCGCGCTTGCCGTAGCCGTCTTTCCCGTGCTGTATATACAGCGTGGATGTCTTGTGGATGACGTCCGGCGTGTCCCAGGTGCTGAAGTCGATCTCGTAATGCATGAGGCCTTTCGAGCCGAAAACGCGTATCGCGTAGACGCCGGGCGACGTCCAGCACGACCCGACATAGCCGACCTTGCCATCCGCGAAGCGCATCAGCGTCATGGACTGGTCGTCCACTTCGGCACCGACAGGCGAAAGCTTGGAAGCCATCGAAGATACTTCCGAGATCTCTCCGCCGAGGTAATGCAGCGCATCGAACTGGTGGATCGCAAGCTGTGAAAGCGGGCCGCCGGGCGCTTTGTCCTTGTACCAGCGCCACGTCTGCGGTGTGAGCTCCAGTGCCCGCTCGTTCGAGAAGTTCGCTTCGATGAATGCGATCCGCCCGAGCTCGCCGCGGTCGATGGCCTGTTTGATGAGGCGCGTCCCCGCGAGAAGACGTGCGCTGTGTCCGACGACCACCTGCACGCCGTACTCTTTTTGCAGCGCCTCGATGCGAAGTCCGTCTTCGAGCGTATTGGCGATGGGTTTCTCGGTGTAAATGTGCTTCTTCGCTTTGGCGACTTCGGCGGCGACGGGGAGATGCTGCTCGTTCGGCACCGTCAGAATGACGCCTTTGATTTCGGGATTCGACAATAGCGTCTTCATGTCCGGTGCGGCAGGCACGCCCGTTTCCTGCTGGAACGCCGCGCGCTTTTCGGCCGATCGGCTGTAGCCCGCGACGATCTCGAGCTTGTCGGACTTCGACGCGGCACGCGTCAGTACCTTGGCCCATCGGCCGAGGCCGACGATACCGACTTTGACGGGGGTGGTCATGGGATTGAGGCTCCTCGGGTTGGAATGCGGTGCGAAACCCCTGATGATATCAAGCCGTTACCCGCAGGATCCACGGCAGCAGCACGCGTTCGGCGATCGCCGAAGGCGGCCAGTCCGGCGAGCGTCCCATGTGGCCGCCGCGCGGATTGACCCATGCTTCTTTCGCGTCGCCGTGCTCGAGGAGCAGGAAGAGGTCCTCGATCGGTATCTGGCTGTCGCGTGCGCCATTGACGAGCAGCATGGGTGCGGACGGTCGATCGAGCAGCCCGGCGTGGAGCAGCGAGTATGCGGCGGCGCGCTCGAGCAAATCGTGAAGATTTTCGGCGCCGAACATCGCGCATTTAGCTTCCAGATAGTCGTACAGGTATTCCGAAGTACGGAGCGACTCGGTCATCCACTCGCGTTGAAAGTAGCCGTGTATCGGCCCGCCATGCATGATCGAGCCGCAGAGCCGCGCGCGTTCGGTGATGGCGAGCTTCGCAGCCCAGTAGCCGCTCCAGCTCCTGCCCTGAACCACGATGCGCTTCGCATCGATATCGTCTCTGGTCGCCAGGTGATCGAGCACCGCGGAAAAAAGCCGATCGCTGTCCGGTGTTGCCGGTGCAATCGGCGATTCGCCTGTCCCGGGCAGGTCGACTGCGAACACGCCCAGCCCGTGCTTCAGGTACGCGTCGGTGTGGGCGGCGACGTCTTCCTTCCGGGAATCGAGGCCGGCGATACCGAACACGAGCGGCGCCGGCCGGACGTTCCCGGGCAACCGCAGATACCCGACGATTTCGCGTCCTTCGAACGGAATGCGCACGAGCTCGATGGGTGGATCCAGCAGACGCGCGTAGTTGCGGAATGCCTCGAGGGCGCGCTCTTTCGCGTGCCGTTTCGCCGGCGCATTCTCCGTGGGCCATCGGGCGAAATGATGCAGACGCCAGGCGTTCCACCACGCGCGAATCGCACGCGGGACGTCACGCGCCCCGGCATTTCGAGCTTCGTTCTCGTGCTTCTCTGCAGCGCCGCTCCAGGCGCGTGCCCACGTATCGCGGTCCAGGCTGTCGATGACGGCAAGCGCCGCACGCGCATCCTCGGCCGAAATGCCGCCCAGCGGCGGCATGTTGCGCCCGGCGCGGTGCAAGACTTCGCTTTTGAGGGTATGGAGATCCCGGCCTCCGCCGGGCACAAGTTTGCCTGCTGCTTCTTCACTCCTCACAATGTCTCCTGTGGTTGCGTTGCCGTCGCTCGCGTACGTGACGCTCGCGCGAGCGTAACCCATCATCGAATCTTTTGTCTGTGGATCAGGGGGGAAGATGGCCAGGCCGTTACTTCAGACGACGATCGCGGGCAGCCTGCCGAAACCGGCGTGGCTCGCGCAACCGAAGCAGCTATGGGCGCCGTGGATCGCGGATGGCAGCGCGCTCGACGAAGCGAAGCGCGATGCGACGCGTCTCGCGGTGCACGATCAGGAGCGGGCGGGCATCGACATCATCACGGACGGCGAGCAATCGCGGCGCCACTTCGTGACGGGTTATCTGGAACACCTCAAAGGCATCGACTTCGACCACCTCGTCACGATGCGCATCCGACAGCGTTACGACGCGAAAGTCCCGCAGGTGGTGGGTCCGCTTTCGCGGCCCCGGCCGGTGCACGCTGAAGACGTGCGATTACTCCGCGCCGAGACCGATCACCCGATCAAGTACACGCTGCCGGGCCCGATGACGATCGTCGATACGCTGCAGGATGCGTACTACAGGGACCGCAGCCGGCTGGCGATGCAGTTCGCGAAAATTCTGAATAAGGAAGCACGCGAGCTCGAGGCGCTCGGCGTAAATGTCGTCCAGTTCGACGAGCCCGCCTTCAACGTCGATGCTTACAGGGAGGACGTGAAAAGCTGGGGTATCGAAGCGCTCGAGCGCGCTGCCGATGGCCTGAAGTGCAAGAAGGCCGTGCACATCTGCTACGGCTACGGCATCAAGGCGAACATCGACTGGAAGAAAACGCTCGGCTCCAGATGGCGGCAATACGAGCAGACTTTTCCGGTGATCGCCCGATCGAAAATAGATCAGGTATCGCTCGAATGCCACAACTCGAAAGTTCCGATCGAAGTCCTCGGGCTCCTGAAAGGGAAAGACATCATGGTCGGCGCGATCGATGTCGCAACCGAGCGCGTCGAAAAACCCGAGGAAGTCGCGCGAACCATACGGGCCGCGCTCGAGTTCGTCTCGCCCGACAAGCTTTATCCGTGCACGAACTGCGGCATGGTGCCGCTGCCGCGCGCCGTCGCGCTCGGCAAGCTCAAGGCGCTCGCGGCAGGCGCGAAGATCGTGCGCGATGAGCTGAAGAACGCAAAGAAGCGGAAATGACGGTCATCGTGAGCCGGCCGCAAGGCCGGCGTGGCGATCTCGTGTCGAGCGGATTTTTTGTGCCACGCCTTCGTTGACACTGTAAAACCACGCCCCTAGTATCTTTTCGCGAGAACACAAGACACCAGGAGAGGATCCATGAGTACAGGAACGAGAACTGCGCTTGCCGCATCGCTCGCGCTCACGTTCGGTTTCACCTCCTTCGCGTCGGCGCAGCAGCCTGCGTCAGGCGTAAAGACGCTGAAGATGCAGTCGTCGTGGCCGGCCAGTTCCACGCTGCAGGACAACTTCCGAATGTTCGCGGAGCGCATGGACAAGCTCACCAGCGGACAGATCAAGATCGACGCGCTCGCTGCCGGACAGGTCGTTCCGGCGTTCGAAATCCTCGACGCCACCCACAAGAAAGTGCTCGACGGGGCGCACAGCGTCTCCTATTACTGGGTCGGCAAGAACAAGGCCGCGACGCTTTTCGCCTCCACCCCGGCGGGTCCTTTCGGCATGGACACGATGGACTTCATCGGATGGATATACGAAGGCGGCGGCCTCGATCTCTGGTGGGAGTTCTATCAGAAGGAGCTGAAGCTCAACGTCGTCGCTTTCCCGATCCTGCCTTCCGGGCCGCAGGCGTTCGGCTGGTTCAAGCGGCCGATCAAGAACCTCGCCGATTTCAAGGGCATGAAGTGCCGCCAGACCGGTATCGTCGCGGAAATCTTCCAGCGCATGGGCATGCAGACGGTGAACATGCCGGGCGGTGAGATCGTGCCTTCGGCACAGCGTGGCGTGATCGATTGCGCTGAATGGGTCGGTGGCATCGAAGACCTGCGTCTCGGGCTGCCGCAGGTCTACAAGTATCACTACACGCCCGGCATGCACGAGCCCAGCATCGTCGGCGAGCTCATCATCAACCAGGATGTGTGGAAGGGACTCACGCCGCAACAGCAGGAGGCGGTCCGCTCGGCGTCGATCGAGACGTTGACGCGCTGGTGGGTGCGGTGGCAGAAGCAGAATGCCGACGCGATCGACGAGATGCGCAAGAAGTACGGCACGCAGATACTCCGCACACCGCCCGATATTCTCATCGCCTTCCTCAAGGCATGGGACGAGATGGCGGCGGAAGAATCGGCGAAGAACCCGTTCTTCAAGAAAGTCCTCGATTCGCAGCGTGAATACGCGAGCAAGGTCGTCCCGGCGAAACGCTTCATGTTCCCGCCGTACTCGTTCGCGGCGAACCACTACTGGCCGGAAGGCGGCGCCAAGCCTGCTGCGACAAAAGCCGAAGGCGCGAAAGCCCAGACGGCGAAAGGCGACGGCAAGAAGAACTGACGCGCCGCACGCGAGGTAGCACCCCGGCGGGGGCGGAGTTCCGCCCCCGCTCCATTTCGAGACCACACGATGGCTGAACGAGCGCCGCTTCACATCCGCATCGTGCGAGCGATCGACCGGTTCACCGATATGACCGGCACCTGGGTCGCGTGGCTCAACGTGCCGCTCGTGCTGGTCGTGACCTACGAGGTCTTCGCGCGCTATGCATTCAACGCGCCGACGATCTGGTCCTTCGATCTCACCTACATGCTGTACGGCACGATCTTCATGCTCGGCGCTGCATACACGCTGCACAAGGGCGCTCACATCCGCACCGACTTCTTTTTCGAAAAGTGGTCCGTGCGCACGCGCGGCGCGATCGACGCGACCGCCTATATCGTGTTCTTTTTTCCGTCACTGGTCGTATTTCTCATGGTGAGCGGGGCGCAGGGCTGGTACGCGTTCGAGATCGGGGAGGTCTCCGAGCAGACGCCGTGGCGACCCATTCTCTGGCCGTTCAAGATGGTCGTGCCGGCCACGTGTCTGCTGCTCCTCATTCAGGGCGTGTCCGAAACGATCAAGAGCGTCTACGCCGCGCGCACCGGCGTCGAGCTCGAGCACAAAGAGAAGGTAGAAGTATGAAGTGCCGAGGAGGGGCCCCGCTCGCGGGGATCCGAAGGACACGAATACTTCATGGCCGCCGACCCGATGCAATGGATACACGGTATGTGGTCGGAGGCGGCAGTATGAAGTGCCGAGGAGGGGCCCCGCTCGCGGGGATCCGAAGGACACGAATACTTCATGGCCGCCGACAGTGGCTCGCTTGGGACTGCGACACCCGTTCGGAGGCGGCAGTTTAAGCATGACCGGCGACGCGCTCCTCGGCTTCATCATGCTGATCGTCATGATCGGCGCGATCTTCATCGGCTTCCCGATCAGCTTCACGCTTCTATTCCTCGCGCTCGCGTTCGGCTATCTCGGTCTGGGGGAGGTCGTCTTCAGCCTCGCGTATTTCCAGACGATCGGCATGATGAAGGAAGAGCTTTTCGCGGCCGTCCCGCTTTTCATCTTCATGGGCTACATCACCGAGCAGGCCGGGCTCATGGAGCGCCTCTTCACCGCGTTCCGGATGATTCTCGCACCCGTGCGCGGCGCGCTGTTCGCGGTGGTGATTCTTACAGCCGCGGTCTTTGCGATGGCGACGGGCATCGTGGGTGCCGCGGTGACGGTGCTCGGCATCATGGCTTCGCCGATCATGATCAAGACCGGCTACGACGCGAAGCTCTCCGCGGGTGCCATTGCCGCGGGGGGCACCCTCGGCATATTGATTCCGCCGTCCGTCATGCTGATCGTGATGGGCCCCGTTCTCGGCGTTTCCGTTGCCGAGCTGTATGCCGCGGCTTTCGGGCCGGGTTTCCTGCTGGCCGGCATCTACCTCGTGTACCTGCTCGCCCGAGCAACCATCAATCCGAAGCTTGGACCGCCGGTGCCCAAATCGGAGCGCGTACATTCGGCGGCGGTGCTCGTGCGCGAAGTGGTGCTCGGTGTCGTGCCGCTGCTCGCGCTCATCGCGGCCACACTTGGATCCATCCTGGTGGGGCTTGCTACGCCCACGGAAGCTTCGGCGATCGGCGCGCTCGGTGCGTCCCTGCTCGCGATCGCCTATCGGAAATTGAGTTACGCGAGCCTCAAGCGTGCCGTGCTCGCGACGACCGCAACATCCAGCATGGTGATGTTCCTGGCGGTGACGTCGAACATCTTCGGGTCGGTGTTCGCGCGACTGGGTACGGCGAACTGGCTTACCGAGGCGATGCTTGCGCTGCCGCTTTCACCCACGGCGATGCTGATCGTCGTCATCCTGCTCATTTTCGTTCTCGGCTGGCCTTTCGAATGGCCGGCGATCGTGCTCGTCTTTCTCCCGATCTTCTATCCCGTTGTCGCGGCGCTCAAGTTCGACATGATCTGGTTCGGTGCGCTCGTTGCCGTCGTGCTGCAGACGGCTTTCCTGTCGCCGCCCGTTGCAATGTCGGCCTACTATCTCAAACAGGTGGTGAAAGAATGGTCGCTCGCGACGATCTACAAAGGCATGTTCGAGTTCATGGTGCTGCAGTGCCTCGCCATTGCGCTGCTCATTGCTTTTCCGCAGATTGCCACGTACTTTCCGGATCAGCTGCGCGCCGAGATCGCGGCCGGCAAAACGGAAGAGGTGGACGACAGTCGCAACCGGCTCGAGGCGGACCCGCACAAGGCGCTTCCGGAAAAGGCCGAAGGCGCTGGCGAGCAGGACGAGAAAGGAACACGATGATCGCGGTCATTTTCGAAGTCACGCCGGCGCCCGGCCACACGCAGGAGTACCTCGACCTTGCCGCGAGTCTGCGTCCCGAGCTCGAAAAGATGGATGGCTTCATCTCGATCGAGCGGTACGCGAGTCTCGTGAACGAGGGAAAGATCGTATCGATCTCCTTCTGGCGCGACGAAGCGGCGCTCGAGCGGTGGAGAAACGTCGAACGGCACCGAGTCGCGCAGGCGCGCGGGCGTGCAAAGGTCTTCGCCGACTATCGCCTCCGCGTCGCGTCCGTCGTGCGCGACTACGGAATGCACGACCGCGACCAGGCGCCGGCCGATAGCCGCAGAGTGCACGACCTCGCCGCATCTCCGCGCCCGTCGCGATGACCATCGACACCGGACGACCCGCGACGCTTGCGCCGCGCGGGATGGTCGTGTCACCGCATGCGCTCGCTTCCGCAGCCGGGGTCGACGTACTGCGGGCCGGCGGTTCCGCGGTCGATGCCGCCATCGCAACAAGTGCTGCGCTCACGGTCGTGTATCCACACATGACGAGCATCGGCGGAGATGCGTTCTGGCTCGTATACGACGCTCGCGAGCGCCGCGTGCGCTATCTCGATGGCGGCGGCCGCGCGGCACGCACGGCCAGCACCGAGCGTCTGCGCGGCCAGGGACTGGATGCCGTGCCGCTGAGAGGTATCGCGCCCGCGACGCTTACGACGCCCGGGGCCGTTTCGAGCTGGTGCGCAGCGCATGCCGAATACGGGCAACTGCCACTGCGGCGCGATCTCGAAGCTGCAACGGGATACGCACGGAACGGTTTTCCCGTGACGAGGCGGTTGTCGGAAGCAATCGAGGCTGCGCATCGTGACGGCGTGTTCAACGATTATGCGTCGCGTATTTTCGTGCCCCACGGGATCGTGCCTCGTACCGGTCAGAAGCTCGTGAATCCGGGGCTCGCGCGCGTTTTCGAGCGCATCGGGAGCGACGGCGCGGCGGGCTTCTATGGTAGCGAGACTGCCGCTGCGCTGGCCGCGTACGCACGCGCGGAAGGCGGGTTCTTCGATGAGGCGGATTTGCGTGCGCAAACTGCGAGCTGGGGAGAGCCGCTCCGGGCAACGTATCGCGATGTCGACATATACGAGACGCCTGCGCCGACGCAGGGTTTCACCGTGCTCGAAATGCTGAACATTATCGAACCGTACGACGTGGGAGGAATGGACCCGCTCGGCCCCGATCTCGTGCATCTCATGACGCAGGCCAAGCAAATCGCCTATCACGACCGCGACACGCTGCTCGCGGATCCCGCGTTCGCGACGGTGCCGCTCGAGCGCCTCACGTCGAAGGGGTACGCGGACGAGCGCCGACGGCTTATCGACATGAAGCGCGCGCTTCGATGGGACGAGGTGCCGTCGTACGGGACGCTCGCGGGCGATACCGTTTTCGTCTCTGCAGTCGACGCGGACGGCAATGCCGCCTCGCTCATCCAGAGCCTGTACTTCTATTTCGGATCCGGCGTCGTCGCGGGCGACACGGGCATCGTGCTGCAAAATCGCGCCGCGTATTTTTCACTGGATCCGCAGCACCCGAACAGGCTGGAAGCGGGCAAGCGGCCGCTCCACACGCTGATCGCATCGCTTGCATTCCGCGATGGCCGCCTCTGGCAGACGCTCGGCTGCATGGGCGCCGACGGTCAGCCACAGATTCATCTGCAATGCTATGTCGGCCTGATCGATTTCGGGCTGAACATCCAGCAGGCCGTCGAGATGCCGCGATGGCTGTCCGGCCGCTTCGCGCTTGGCGAGCCGCGTGATCTCCTGAACATCGAATCACGCTTTCCGGAAGCAACCATCGCCGAGCTCGCCCGCAGGGGACATACGGTAAATCGCTGGCCGGAGTGGATCGAGCTCGCGGGCCACGCTCACGGCATTACGATCGATCCCGCTTCGGGTACGCGCGCCGGCGGCGCCGATCCGCGAAGCGACGGCGCAGCGATCGGTCATTAACTACAATCCCCGACTGGAGGCTGAACACATGAAAATCACTCAACTCGAAAGTCAGATCGTACGCCTGCCTCTCGACGAGCCGCTCGCGAACGGTCCCACCGCGCAAGGCGCGACGCAGACGTTCGTTACGCTGCGCCTGCGTACCGATGAAGGTGTCGAAGGGCTTGGCATGACGTTCTTCGGCGGCGGTGCGATGAGCGGCGCGCTCAAAGCTGCTATCGACGGCCTCGGTGCACTGACGATCGGGGAGAATCCGCTCGGGATCGAGGCGATCGTCGGGAAGCTGCGCGGAGCGGCGTCCTCGAGCGGACCGGGCGGCATATTCACGCTCGCGCTTTCCGCCATCGATATCGCGCTGTGGGACATCCGCGGCAAAGTATTCAATCAGCCGGTTTCGCGTTTGCTCGGCGGCTATCGCGACCGCGTGCCGACTTACGCGAGCGGTGCCCTCATGCGCGGTTTTCCGCTCGCGCACGTGGAGAACGCGGCTGCGCGTCTCGTCGAAAAAGGTTTTCGGCAGATGAAGACGCAGCTCGCGCTGCCGGGCGACACCAACCCCGAGCTCGAAGTCGAGCGCATACGCGTCGTGCGCAATGCGATCGGCCCGAAAATCGATCTCATGTGCGACATCAATCAGCGCTGGGACGTGCGGCAGGCGATTTCGATCGGCAGCCGGGTCGAGGAATACCACCTGTTCTGGCTGGAAGACGTCGTCGCGCACGACGATTATCCGGGTCTCGCGGCCGTCGCCGCGGCTCTGGACACGCCGATCGCGGCCGGCGAGTATGTCTATGGCCTCGTGCCTTTCCGTCACATGCTCGAAGCACGCTCGGTTGACATCGTGATGGTGGACCTGCTTCGCGCAGGCGGCATCACGCAATGGATGAAAATCGCGGGCATGGCGGAAGCCTTCAACCTGCCGATCGTAAATCACCTCTGCCCGGAGATTTCCGTACACATGGTCGCGGCGGCGCCGAATGGGCTCACGGTCGAGTACATGCCGTGGTCGGGGAAGCTGTGGAAAGAAGTGCCCCAGCCTGTGAACGGCGAGCTCACGGTGCCGAACAAGCCGGGACTCGGCCTCGAGTTCGATCCGGAGGCGCTGAAGCGTTACGGCGTGTAAATGAAGGACGCGCTACACACGGCACGAGAGCTGATCGATCGCGCCCAGCGCATCGTCGTGCTCACCGGCGCCGGCATCTCGACCGACTCCGGCATTCCGGATTTTCGTGGGCCGCAAGGCGTATGGACGCTCAATCCGAAAGCCGAGCGGATGTCCGATATCCGCTACTACGTGTCCGACCCCGAAGTGCGTCGGCTTTCCTGGCAGAGCCGCCTCGCGCACCCGGCGTGGACTGCGCATGCGAATCCCGGCCATCGCGCGCTCGTCGAGCTCGAGCGCCGCGGAAAGCTGCACGCTCTCATCACGCAGAACATCGACGGGCTGCACCAGCGTGCCGGCAACTCGCCGCAGCTCGTCATAGAAGTGCACGGTAATCTGCACAAGGCGGTGTGCCTGTCGTGCGGCTGGCGAGGACCCATGCAGGACGTGCTCGAACGCGTTCGGGCCGGTGAGGAGGATCCTGCGTGCACGACTTGCAACGGCATTCTCAAGAGCGACACGATCTCGTTCGGCCAGAAGCTCGTGCCCCGCGTGATCGATCGCGCGATGCATGCGGCTAGTGAAGCCGATTGCCTTGTCGCGATAGGGACGAGCCTGCAGGTTTATCCGATCGCGGGCGCGGTCCCGACCGCGAAAGCGGCGGGCGCGAGCGTCGTCATTATGAACGCACAGCCGACGCCGTTCGACGATATCGCGGACGCGCGGCTCGAAGGCCCCATCAGCGTCGAGCTGCCGGTGCTCTGCGGCGGCGCAGCCTGATACGCATGGAGCGCAAAGTGAGTGTGTTGCACAGGGTCTCCCATGAAACCTTCCGCGCGGCGGTGACGATCGCGCTCACCTGCAGCTCGGCCGCGGTAACCGCGGGCGAGATTGCGACGTATCCCGAAAGACCTGTACGGATGATCGTGCCGCAGGCGCCGGGCAGCTCCTCCGACACGATCGCACGGATCATTGCGACGGAACTTTCACGCCAGCTCGGGCAGCAGGTCGTCGTAGACAACCGTCCGGGCGGCGCACTGATGATCGGCATGGAATTGACGGCGCGAGCGGTACCCGACGGCTACACGATCGGCTACGCGCCGATCGGCGCGCTCGCGATCAGTCCGCATCTCGTCCGCAAGGTGCCTTTCAGTATCGAAAAGGACCTGCAGCCCATTGCGCAGACCGCGAACGGTCAGATGCTTCTTGCAACGTCGGCTTCGAGCCCGCTGAAAACCATCCGCGACGTGATCGAGCACGCGCGGCAGAACCCGGGAAAGCTTGCGTATGCCTCGTCGGGAAACGGCACGCCCGGCCACGTGGGCTTCGAGTTGTTCAAGACGCTCACCGGCACGCAGATCGTGCACGTGCCTTACAAAGGCGGCGCCGCGGGCATTGCAGATCTCATCGCAGGTCAGGTGCAGCTCATGCTCGAAGGCATGAACTCGATCACGCCTCACGCGAAAACCGGCCGCGTGCGCAGTCTCGGCGTAAGTGGAGCGCGCCGCTCGGAGGCTTTGCCCGATGTTCCGACTATCGCGGAAGCGGGTGTCCCGGGTTACGAAGCGAGCACATGGAACGGCATCGTCGGACCGGCCGGCATGCCGAAAGCGATCGTCGGGAGGCTCAATGCCGAGATCAACAAAGCATTGGCCTCGACGGCCGTGCGCGAGCGCTTTGCGGCCGTGGGCGCCGAGCCGGCGCCCGTCACCCCGGATCAATTCGGCAAACTGATCCGCAGCGAGTATGTGAAATGGGGTGAAGTCGTGAAGCGCTCCGGAGCCAAGATCGATTGAAAAAGCTACCGGGCGTATTTCACGTTTCGGTACCGCCGCCCGAGTCCGCTCACGCGCGGATTTTACAATCGCCACAAAGGTTTACCACACACCTGGGCGCGACCTCGAAGTCGGCACCTATTTTGCAGCGGCGTCTGGCTGACGGTCATACATTACTAGAGGGATGTTTGGGGGAGCATGGATTCATTGCGTATCGGCACGGCTGCGCTCGCCGGCGTACTTCCGCACGGCGAGGCGGAATTCCGAAGACTACTCGACAAGCTTCCTGCCGGTGCCTATACGTGCGACGCCTCGGGCCTCATCACCTACTACAACTCGCGCGCGGTGGAGCTCTGGGGGCGTGCACCCAAACTTCACGACGTCGCTGACCGCTATTGCGGTTCGTTCAGGCTGTTCGCTCCCGACGGAACGCCGATCGCACACGACAAGTGCTGGATGGCGCTCGCGCTGCAGAACGATCAGGAATACAACGGTCGCGAGATCGTGATCGAGCGGCCTGACGGCGATCGCGTGACGGCGCTCGAGCACGCGAATCCGATCCGCGACGAACAGGGGCGGCTTTGCGGCGCCGTGAACGTCCTGATCGATATCAGCGACCATAAGGCGGCCGAGGAGGCGCTGCGGACGGCGAGCCGATACAAAGACGAATTTCTCGCGACGCTCGCGCACGAGCTCAGAAATCCGCTGGCGCCGCTGCGCAACGCGGTGCAGATATTGAATCTGAAGGTGCCGCGGTCACCGGAAACGACGACCGCGCTTGCGGTGATCGACCGGCAAATGAAGCAGATGACGCGGCTCATCGACGATCTCATCGATCTTTCGCGCATAACGCGGAACAAAATCGAGCTGCAGCGCCGGCTGGTGAGGCTCGCCGATGTGGTGCACGGAGCGCTCGAAACCAGCCAGCCGCTCATCGAAGCCGGCGGCCATCGTTTCACTCTGACCATGCCGGGCGAGCCGATCAGGCTCGAGGCGGATGCGACGCGGCTCGCGCAGGTCGTCTCGAATCTGCTCAACAACGCGGCGAAGTTCACGCCTCGCGGCGGCCACATCACGCTGCGCGTCGAGCGCGACGGCGACGATGCCGTGCTGCAGGTGCGCGACACCGGCATCGGAATCGATCCGGAAGCGCTGCCGTTCATTTTCGATATGTTCGCGCAGGCGGACCACTCTCTCGAGCGCACCCATGCGGGTCTCGGGGTGGGGCTCACGCTCGTGCGGCGGCTGGTCGAGCTGCATGGCGGCACCGTCGAGGCGCGCAGCGAAGGCCGAGACCAAGGTGCCGAATTCATCGTGCGCCTTCCTGCCGCGTGCAAGTCCGGCGCGAGGCAGGGAGCAGACTCGCGGAGCGTGTACGATGCGCCGCGAACGGCGCTGCGCATCCTCGTGATCGACGACAACATCGACGCCGCCACGACGCTCGCTGCGCTTCTTGGGATGCACGGTCATGAAGTGCGCACGGCGCACGACGGCCTGCAGGCGCTGGATGTACTGAAAACGTTCACGCCCGATGTCGCGATACTGGACATCGGCATGCCGAAAATGAACGGCTACGCGGTCGCAGCGCGCATACGCGAATCCATGGGCGAAGCTCGGCCGCTGCTTATTGCGGTGACGGGCTGGGGGCAGGAAGAGGACCGGCTGCGCTCGAAAGCGGCGGGATTCGACCATCATCTTGTGAAGCCCGTAGAGCCTGCCGCGCTGATGGCTTTACTTTCTGCGCCGCCCCCGTCCCGCACGCTGCACTGACCTTCCGCCCCTGTGGTGTATATTCGCCGGTTTCCAACGAGCGGCCGGCGAATGCCTTTGCTTCAACGGCGCCGCGACTGGGCGGTGCTCCCTGTTTTCATCGCGTGTGTCCTCAGCGGCGGCGCGCGTGCGGGCGAGCCCGCGCAAACCGATGCTGCGGCGTTTCCCTCCAGGCCCGTGCGCGTGCTCGTCGGCTTTACGCCCGGCGGGGGGCCGGATATCACCGCTCGCTACATCGCCCAGAGGCTCTCCGAGCGCTGGAAGCAGCAGGTGGTCGTCGATAACCGGCCGGGCGCCGGCGGAACGATCGCCGCGCAGACCGCCGCGACAGCGAACCCGGATGGCTACACGCTGCTTTCGGTCTCGTCGGCACACGCAGTCGCGCCGGCGATTTACGCGACGCTCCCATATTCCATGCGCGGCCTGTCGGGCATCACGCAGTCTGCGGTATCGAAGTACCTGCTCGTCGTTGCGCCGTCGTCGGGCGTGAAGTCGGTGAAAGACCTGCTCGGGCTCGCGAAGGCGAAACCGGGTCAGCTCAATTTTTCTTCGGCAGGGGTGGGCAGCGGCACGCATTTCGCCGGCGAGCTCTTCAAAAGCCTTGCTGCGATCGACGTCGTGCACGTGCCGTACAAAGGCATACCCGAGGCGCTGACGGATGCGATGACGGGTCGGGTCGATTTCTTCATGTCGCCGATTGCCAATGCGGTGAACCTCGTCCGCGAAGGCAAGCTGCGCGCGCTGGCAGTGTCGTCCCGAGAGCGCGATGCGCTCGTCCCGGAATTGCCCACGATCGCGGAATCGGGCGTTCCCGCGTACGAATCCATTCTGTGGTTCGGGCTGCTCACCTCGAGCAAGGTGCCGCGCACGGTGATCTCGAAATTGAACGAAGAGATCGGGCGCGTGCTGCGCGAACCGGAAGCACGCACCCGGTGGCTGCCCATCGGACTCGATCCGAAACCGACGACCCCGGCGGGGTTCGACAAGATCATCGCGGACGATGTGGCGACGTTTACCCGGCTCGCGCGAGCGGGGAACATCAAAGCCGAGTGACGGTGACGGGCGGAGTGACGAAACAGGAGTGACGAGGAATGAAAGTCAAGACGAACGGCATTGAAACCAACTACGTCATCGAAGGCGAAGGTCCCTGGCTCACGATGTCGCATTCGCTCGCGTGCAATGTCTCGATGTGGGACGAGCAGGCGAAGCTGCTCTCGCGCAGGTTCAAGGTGCTGCGCTACGACACGCGTGGCCATGGCGCGTCCAGTGCGCCGCAGGGGCCTTACACGCTCGAGCAGCTCGCCGACGACGCAAAGGCGTTATTCGATGCGCTCGGAATCCGGCGCACGCACTGGCTCGGGCTGTCGATGGGCGGCATGATCGGGCAGACGTTCGCGCTGAAATACCCCGGCTTTTTCCAAAGCATGGTGCTGGCGGATACGACCAGCCGCCGACCGCCGAACGCCGAGCAGATGTGGGGCGATCGCGTGCGCACGGCGCGTGAGAAAGGCATGGACGGCGTCGTCGAAAGCACGCTCGAGCGCTGGTTCACCGAGCCTTACCGGCAGACGCGGAAGGATGTCACCGACCGTATTGGCGACGCGATCCGCGCGACGCCTGTCGAAGGGTTTGCCGGCTGCTGCGCCGCGATCGCCAAAGTCGATGTGCTCGATCGGCTGAAAGAGATCCGGTGTCCGACCCTCGTGATCGTCGGCGAGCAGGATCACGGCACGCCGCCGGAAGCGGCAAAGTCGATTCAGGCGAACCTCCCGGGCTCCGAGCTCGTCATCATTCCTTCGGCGGCCCATCTTTCGAACGTGGAGCAGGCGGACGCTTTCAACAAGGCGCTCGTTTCGTTCTACGACCGCGTCACTTGATCCACGGCAAGGACCTCGACGGCCAAACGGACGAAGATATGAACAGTGTGGCGGCGGCCGTCGGGCCCGCGTGTGTCGCAGTGCTGCGGAATCTCGCAGCGGTTTTAGTCGTCGCAATGCTGTCGGCCGCGGCCGCCGCCTGGGCGCAGACCACTTCGACGAGCTCAGGGCAGGCATATCCATCGGGATCGATGCGCATCGTCGTGCCGTTTCCTCCCGGCGGCGGGACGGACATCCTTGCGCGCTCGCTTGCACAGAAGCTGAACGAAGCATGGGGCGTTTCGGTGATTGTCGATAATCGCGGCGGCGCGAATGGCACCATTGGCGCGGCGGCGGTGGCGAAAGCACCGCCCGACGGGCACACCCTGCTCGTCGTGCCGAGCGGTTTCGCGGTGAACCCGAGCATTTACAAGAACCTGCCTTTCGACGCGACGAAGGATTTCGCGCCCGTCAGTCAGCTCGCGTCGAGCCCGCTCGTTCTCGTCGTGCATCCGTCGTTTCCGCCCCGAAGCGTGAAAGAGCTGATCGCGTTCCTGAAAGCGCGGCCCGACGAGATCAATTACGGAAGCTCGGGCAACGGCTCGCCGCCGCATCTCGCAACGGAGCTTTTCAAGCTCTTGACCGGAACGAAGATGACGCACATTCCGTACAAGGGCGCAGGCCCGGCGGCGGTCGACGTCATTGCAGGGCAGATTCCGATCTACTTCATGAACGCGCTTCAGGCCGTGCCTCACATCAAGGCGGGCCGCGTTCGCGCGCTTGCCGTCACCAGCGGCGCGCGGTTTCCCGGGCTCGCAAATCTGCCCACGATCGCGGAAGCAGGCGTCCCGGGGTATGCGTACACCAACTGGTATGGCCTGCTCGCACCCGCCGGCACGCCCCGCGCGTCGGTTTCGAAGCTGCAGGCCGAAGTGGCGCGCATTCTCAACCTGCCGGACGTGAAAGAGCGGCTCTCCGCCGAAGGCGCGCTCATCGTCGCCGGCACACCGGACGAATTCGCAGCCTTTCTGAAGCGCGAGATGGCGCAGTTCGCGAAGGTCGTCAAAGCGTCCGGCATGACCGCCACAAACTGAAGACCCGGGTTTCGTCGATGGTGTCCAGCCGTCCCCCCGCCACGAAGCCATACAAGCTGCTAAAGCGCTTTTTGCTGCTGAGCCTGCTCAGTATCAGCATCGTGTTCGGCGCATTTTCGGTTCTCCTGTCCGATTTTCTGACGCGACACGTCGTGCATCGCGACGCCGTCGTCACCATGGAGTTTCTGCAAAGCGTGACCGACGTCGAGAACGACATCGCGCGCCGCGAAGGCCGCCAGCCGGATCTACGCGACCGCGGTTTCGAGCAGTTCTTCCAGCACGTCGCCAGACTGCCCGATGTGCTTCGCGCGAATATCTACACGCCCGACCGACGCGTCATCTGGTCGAGCGACAGCAAAGTCGAGCGATTGCAGCTCGCGCACAATCGCGAGCTCGAGGAA
The DNA here is from genome assembly GCA_035650035.1 of Burkholderiales bacterium. Classification (GTDB taxonomy): domain Bacteria; phylum Pseudomonadota; class Gammaproteobacteria; order Burkholderiales; family SG8-41; genus JAQGMV01. The sequence goes on from DASRIK010000171.1 coordinate 18,003, forward strand.
GCGCTCAAAGGCGAGATGCACATCGAGATGGGCATCGCGGGTGCGGACGACCCGAAACCCGAGCGTGCATATCTGAGCGACCGTCCAGTCCAGTTCGTGGAGCTCTACGTGCCGCTCAGGGACCGTGCGACGAACTCCGTGATCGGCGTGGCCGAGCTCTATCGCGTGCCGGTGGCGCTCTTCGAGAGCATAGAGCAGGGGAAGCTCCTCATCTGGACATTCGCAGTAGCGGGAGGGCTGCTCCTCTACGGCGTTCTCTTCTGGATCGTCCGCGGCGCCGACCGCACCATACGCGACCAGCGCGAGCGGCTTGTCGAAAGCGAGCGCTTCGCGGCGATCGGCGAGTTGAGCGCGGCCGTGGCGCACGGTATTCGCAATCCGCTCGCTTCGATCCGCAGCTCGGCCGAGCTCTGCCTCGACGACGCATCACCCACGGTCGCGGAGGCTTCGCGCGATGTCATCGCCGAAGTCGACAATCTCGAAAGGTGGATACGCGATCTGCTCGCGTACTCCCATCCGGACCGTAACGGGGCGACCAGCGCAGATCTGCGGGCGGTCGTGTCGCGTGCGGAAAACGCGTTTCGGCGCGAGTGCGAGAAGCGGCACATTACGCTCGAATCGCAGCTCCCCTCGGCCGTACCGCTGGTCGCGGGAGACGAAGCATTGCTCGAACAGGTGCTGTGCAGCCTGTACGCGAACGCGGTGCACGCGATGCCGACCGGCGGCAAGCTTGTCGTTGCCGCCGAGCTGGCGCAGGACCGAAAGGCGGTCCGCGTCACGGTCTCCGATACCGGCCACGGCATCGAGCCGGCGCAGGCCGCGCGGCTTTTCACGCCGTATGCGACCACGAAGCCGAACGGCATGGGTCTCGGTCTCTCGCTCGTGCGCCACATCATCCGGCGCTTCGGCGGCGATGTTCGCATCGAAAGCATGCCGCATCACGGCACGCGCGTCATTCTCGATCTCGCGTCAGCTGCGTAGACTTACGCCGGCTCCGCCATGCCCGCCGTGCTCATCATCGAAGACGAGGCCATACTCGCGAAGAACATCAGGGCGTACCTGCAGAGGCATGGCTTTGAAGCGCGAGTGGCCGAAAGCGCCGAAGCGGGGCTCACTGCGCTCG
>DASRIK010000172.1:0-3671 GCA_035650035.1 Burkholderiales bacterium
AGAACGGGACGGCTTCGCAGCTCGCCCGCGACCGCCGCGACGTCGCTCACATAGTCGTCAACGCTCGCGAGATGAAGCTTTTCCCGTCCGGCGCTCGCGCCATGACCGCGCAGGCTCAGGGCATGTGCTTCGTACCCGTGCCTCGCAAACCAAGGCAGGAAGTACTCGGCCCAGCACCAGGCACCGACGTACGCTCCGTGCACGAACAGCAGCGGTGCCGCCCGCGGCTCCCCTCGCGGTTCTCGCGTCAGCAGCTCGAGCTTCATGCATGTGCGGGCTGCTCGCCGCCGCGGGAGGCAATAAAAAGCCCCGAGAAAATCAGGAGTGCACCCACGTAGTGGTACCAGAACAGCGATTCGCCGAGGAACATCCACGCGAGCACGGCCCCGAAAAGCGGCATCAGGTGCAGAAAGGCGCTGGCACGCTCGCTGCCGACACGTGCGACGCCGGCGTTCCAGAAGAAATAGGCGAGGACTGACGGGAAAAGTCCGAAGTACGCCACGGCCGCCCACGTGAGCGGCCCCCACTGCGTGCGTTGCCCCGAGGCGTAGTCCCACGCAAATACCGGAAGCAGCACGGCAACGCCGATCGCGATGACCGCGCCGGTGAACGCCGTCGAAGTGAGCTCGCGCGGCCGCCAACGCAGACACACCGTATAGACGGCCCACGCGAGCATGGCCGCGAGCACCCAGATGTCTCCGCGGTTCAACCTGAAGTGAAGCAGTGCTTCCAGCTCGCCCTGTGCGACGATCGTCAGCACGCCCAGGAGTGAAGCGGCCACTCCGACTGCCTGGCGTCGTCCGAGCGGCTGGCGCAGCACGAGAACGTTGATCGCGATGATCAGAATCGGGATGACGGAGTTCAGCAGCACGCCCGTCGTCGCTGTGGTGTACTTGAGGCCCGTGTAACTCAGCGCGTTGAACGCCGCGACGCCGAGCACGCCGAGCAGGACGAGCACTTTCCACGAACGAAGCAGGCTGCGCCACTCGCGTGCGATGGGCCCGGCGACGAATGGAAGCAGTATCAGGAGCGCGACGAACCAGCGCCAGAAAGCCATCGCGATCGGCGACATATGACCCTGGATGCCGCGTGCCAGCACCCAGTTACCGGCCCAGAAGAGTGACGTAAAAACGAGCAGCGTATAAGCCGCGGAGGTGGTTTTTGCGCCGATCACGAGCACGCTCCGGCGCGGAGCCCGCGAGCGAGCGAGCGCTCGAAGGCAGGTGTCAATTCAGCCGCGCGACGAGGGGCTCGAGCTCCGCGATCCGCTGCGCGATGCGTTTGCTATCGTGTGCTTGCGGCCTCAACTTCAGATACTGGCGCAGATCGGCCACGGACGCGCGGAAGCACTCGAGCTCCGCATAGAGCTCGCCCCGCTCGCGATAATCTTCGGCCGCTTCGGGCAGAAGCGCGAGTATGCGCTCGGAGGCGGAAAGCGCCTTCAGCGGTTCGCCGCGGCTCGCGTAAATCGCGCGGAGGTTGCGCAACATGCGCGCGAAGATTTCCCTGGGCGGGGCGGAAGCAAGAAGCCCAGGCACCACGGCCGGCTCGAGCTCGATGTCAGTCGCGAACGCCTTCAGGCGCTCCTGCAAGTCCTCCAGCCCCAGGGATGCACCGCGCGCATAAGGATCCAGGATGATCGCGCCGTCGCGCAGGACGCATTTCACGAGGAAATGCGCCGGAAACGACACGCCCTCGAGGGGCAGGCCTATGCGCCGGCCGATTTCTATGTACAGCACGGCAAGCGTGATCGGAATGCCGAGCCGGCGATCGATCACGTCGTTCAAAAAACTGTTGCGCGGATCGTAGTAATCGCCTGCGTTACCGCTGAAGCCGAGTTCGTCGAAGACGTAGCGATTGAGCGAAATCAGGGCCTCGGTGGTGCTGATATCCGCGCGCAAACGGCGCCGCAACACGGCGCCCATCTCGTCGATGCGGCCGAGGTAGCCATCGACATCGAGGTTGTCGTATTCCTCCGCCGCGATGAGCAGCGCGCCCTCGGCGAGGCTCACGTCTTCCGACGGCATGGAGGTAAGGCGTTCCCAGCGTTCCCGCGCGCCCAGCGTCACGTAGGCCTCGCCAGCGGAAGATTCAGCAGAAGGTTCTGCGGCTTCATGCGCAGCGTGGCCTCGGGTGTCATCGCGAGCCCGAGAAACACGGGATTGCCGCGCAGCTCCGGAACGACCGCGGCAGTATCCATGAATTCCACTCGAAAAAGGCCGATCACGCGCTTCATTGCCGCTTCGTCTACTTCGCCGCCATTATAGATGTCGTTCAGCATGGCGGTCGCCTCGGCGTCGAGACCGACGTGCCAGACCCACTCGTCGTCGGGGATCTCGCGTATGGATTCGATCTTCACGTTCACGCCGTGAAAGTGGCCGATCCAGCGTTCGAGCACGCGCGCGAACGCAGCCGCACCCGCGCGCCCGGGACTCAGGTCGAGGACGAGATCGTGACGTTCGTCGCGCGTGAAATAGTCGACATGGCTGGCTTCGTCGAGGACATCGAGCTCCGCGCTTTTGAGCGGCGCCTGAAGCTCGCGCAGGAAGCGCCCCACTTCCCCGAGGCCGGCGGTGGTTGCATAGCTGTGCACTGTCTCCTGGTCCGCCACCATCACGGCGCCACGATCGATGTTCACGCTTTGCGGCCTGAAGAACAGCTCCGCGGCCCGCGCCTGGAGACCGTTTTCGACACCGTCGAGAACGCTGCGCAGAATCACTTGTGCCGTGTGGTGAACGAAAGGCGGCGGAACGGCGACGTCGCGCCGGAACAGGTCGAAATAGAACGCTTCCAATGTCGGGGCAGCGACGAGCCGGCTCCTGAACCGCAGCATCACGCGATAGTTTTCGCGGGCATCTTCGTCCGCGATGGCCGCAATCTCCTGCTCCGTCACCTCTGCACGAGGCGATTCGATGAGACGCGCGTGCAAGTTGCGTTCCGCAGCGCAGGATTCTCCTACCAGCGCGAGCTCAGGCCGCGCGAAATACGTGCGCAGATACTCGTCAGTGACGACAAGGCGGCGGTCGTCGCCGCGTGCGAGCAGGTTATAGCCGCAGCTTTGCCAGAAGTCAGGCATCAAGAACCGTGAACGAGTAATCCCATTCCCGTTCTTCCTGAACGTAGTGACACGGAATCGAAGGATGAACGGCCCACGTTCACTCGTCTACGCGCTCGGAAATCTCGATCAGGTTGCCGTCGGGATCGCGGATATAAACAGAGCGGATCTGGAAACGCGCGCCCGTGCGAACACACGGGCCCTCTTCGATAGCGACATCGCACGCCTTCAAATGCGCGATCACCCGATCGAGCGGGCGGTCTGCGAGAAAACAAAGATCGAGTGAGCCCGGCGTCGGAGTTCGCGCCTTGATGCCGACATCGAAGCCCGGCGGGTGCACGTTGAACTTGTGCGGCCCGAATTTGAGCGCAATGCGCCCGGCCCCGTAGCGCTCGATGGTCATCCCCAGAACTCTCGTATAGAAATCGAGGCAGCGCTCGAGATCTGCTGTTGTAAGAACGATGTGATCGACGCTCGCGAGCATACCGACTCCTTGCGTAATGGATGCTGTTGCGCCGCGGGCAAGCCGCAGCATATGTACGCTACGGACTATAAACGACACGCGTCGAGTAAAATAGCGCCCACGCCCCGGTAGCTCAGTGGATAGAGCAACCCC
>DASRIK010000173.1:0-3078 GCA_035650035.1 Burkholderiales bacterium
CCTGCCGGATGATCGGCTCGATTTTCTTGACGGATATGCCGAGGCCGGTGTCGTCCACCGGCACATCCCGCCAGCCGAGCAGGACCTGGCCTTCGTCCTTGATGGCGCGCTCGATCTCGTATTCGCACGCGAGGCGCGACGCCGGTTCTTTCGGCAGAAATACCATGCCGACCCCGTACTGACCTTGCGGCGGCAGGCGCACGCCCTGGGCGGCCATGGTCTCGCGGAAGAACGCATCCGGAAGTTGTATGAGTATCCCCGCTCCGTCGCCAGCGAGCGGATCGGCGCCGACGGCGCCCCGGTGCGTGAGATTGCGCAGGATTTGCAGCCCCTGCTGAACGATGCTGTGGCTTTTTCTGCCTTTGATATTCGCGACGAAGCCGACGCCGCATGCGTCGTGCTCGTTAGCGGGATCGTAAAGGCCTTGCCGCTCTGGAAGCCCTGGACCGTTCACCGGGTTTCTCCAATAAATGACGCGAGTCAGACGGTTACCGCGCGCGGGTGCTGCACTGCGGGAGCCTCTGCGCGAAACCGGGAGTGAAACCCGTTAAGTCTACCTAGTTCAATGGGTTACTACAATAAAAATATCTTTTGCGCGACGGATGAGATCGGCTCAACTGGCCTCGATCGCGAAAAGCCGCCGGTGTTCGAGCATGGCGTAGCGGTCCGTCATTCCGGCGATGTAATCGGCGATGGCCCGCGGTTTGTCGTCGCTCGCGCGTGACTGGAACTCCGGCGGGAGCAGGGTCGGTTCGGCGAGGAACGCTCCGAAAAGCTCGGTCACGATACGGCGCGCCTTGCTGCTCATGCGGGCGACCCGGTAGTGCCGGTAAAGCTTTTCGTTGAGAAAGCGCTTCAACTCGAGCTGCTCGGCCCGCACGCTTTCGCTGAAGCCGATGAGGGCGGGTGCGCTGCGGACCTCTTCCAGGCTTTCGGGCTTCTCACGCCGGATGTTCTCGCTGCTCGCTTCGATCAGATCCGTCACGAGCGTATCGATCATGCGTCTTACGGTCTCATGCACGAGGCGGCGTCCGCTCAAACCCGGGAAGGCCTGCAATACCGCGCCCTCGTGGCGCTTGAAGATGCTCACTTCGCGAAGCTCGTCGAGGTTCAGCAGCCCCGATCGCAGACCGTCATCGACGTCGTGGTTGTTATATGCGATTTCGTCGGCGACGTTCGCGATCTGCGCTTCCAGCGAAGGCCGGCGTTTCTTGAGAAACCGCTCGCCGACCTCGCCGAGCTCGCGCGCGTCGCGCAGCGAGCAGTGCTTGAGTATGCCTTCGCGGGTTTCGAAGGTGAGATTGAGACCGTCGAAGGCCGCATAGCGCTGCTCCAGGAGATCGACCACGCGCAGGCTTTGGAGGTTGTGCTCGAATCCGCCGTAAGGCTTCATGCATGCGTTCAGCGCGTCCTGCCCGGCGTGACCGAACGGCGTATGACCAAGGTCGTGCGCGAGCGCGATCGCTTCGGTAAGGTCTTCTTCGAGGCCGAGATTGCGCGCAATCGAACGCCCCAGCTGCGCGACCTCGAGGCTGTGGGTGAGCCGCGTGCGGAAAAGATCGCCTTCATGGTTTACGAAGACCTGGGTCTTGTACTCGAGCCGCCGGAAAGCGGTGGAATGGATGATGCGGTCGCGGTCGCGCTGATAATCGCTGCGCCCGCGGGGTGGGCTTTCAGGAAAGTGCCGGCCCCGGCTGTGAGCGGGCGCCGCGGCGTAAGGCGCTAGGCGCGACTCAGGCATGCACCACTGCGCGCTCCAGCGTCTGATCGAGCGCCCGCGGGGGTGCTTCCGCGACGTATGCCGCGCCTACTTTCTCGAGGATGATGAACCGCAAGCGTCCGTTTTCCACTTTCTTGTCGTGCCCCATCAGCTCCAGGTATCGCTCGGCTCCGAGATCCGGCGCCGCGACAGGCAGCCGTGCGCGCTTCAGGAGTTCAACGATGCGCGCGACATCGGAGTCGTTCAGGTGTCCCATTTCCTGCGACAGCCGCGCGGCAAGCACCATGCCGGCCGCCACCGCTTCGCCATGCAGCCACGAGCCGTAACCCGTCCCCGCTTCGATTGCGTGGCCGAACGTATGGCCGAAGTTGAGCAAGGCACGCGCGCCGTCCTCGCGTTCGTCGAGCGCCACGATCTCCGCCTTGTTCTGGCATGACCGCTCGATCGCGTATGCGAGCGCCTCGCTCTCCTTCGCGAGCAGGCGCGTCATGTTCTGTTCGAGCCAGTCGAAGAAGCCGGGATCGCGTATCACACCATATTTGATGACTTCGGCCAGGCCAGCCGAGAGCTCGCGCTCGGGCAGCGTGGCAAGCGTGTCGGTATCGGCGATCACCGCCTGCGGCTGGTAGAAAGCGCCGATCATGTTCTTGCCCATCGGGTGATTGATGGCCGTCTTGCCGCCCACCGCCGAATCGACTTGCGCGAGGAGCGTCGTCGGAATCTGCACGAAAGGCGCGCCTCTCTGATACACCGCTGCGGCGAAACCCGCGATATCGCCGACGACGCCGCCGCCCAGCGCGAGAATGGCCGTGCGCCGCTCGCAGCGATGCTCGAGGAGCGTGTCGAAGACCGTGTTCAGCGTCTGCCAGTTCTTGTAAGCCTCACCATCCGGGAGCACGATGGGCACCACCGATACGCCCGCGTGCTCGAGCGCGCCCGCGAATTGTTCCAAATACAACGGCGCGATCGTATGGTTCGTCACGATGGCGACGCGCTTCTGGCGGAGCCGCGGCACGAGAAGCTCTGCGCGGGTGAGCAGGCCCGGCCCGATGTGTATGGGATAACTCCGGTCCCCGAGGTCGACGTTCAGGGTGCGCATGTCTTGGTGTCCGTGCCGACGGGTTGCGTTTCCCGCAGACGGGGCGGCGTCGCGAGTTGAGCGAGCTTCTGCTCGAGGCGATACGCGAGCGCGCTCACGCTCTGGCTGCCCGTATCGACCACGAGATCGGCAATCTCCCTGTAGAGCGGATCGCGTTCCTTGTAGAGCTCGGTGAGCTTCGCCAGAGGATCCGCGATCTGCAGCAAAGGGCGGTTGCGGTCATGGCGGGTGCGTCGCCAGAGATCCTGGGGCGAGGCAC
>DASRIK010000174.1:0-8009 GCA_035650035.1 Burkholderiales bacterium
GCTACCTCTTCGTCGAGCTGAGCGGACTCGCACCGGCACTGCAACGCTGCGACGGCAACGAGCTCGACATCCTCGTTTTGCTCAACCGCAGCGAAGTCGCGTTCGAGCAGACCGTTTCGGCGGCGAACTTCGCGCTGTTCTGCACCCCGGCGATCAACCTCTTTCCGAAACGCACCGATCGCATACACCTTTCGAGTCAGCAATTCGAATACCACGTGGTGCCCGATCGCACGCGGCCGATCGACTTCGAGGTCTATCAGGTGCAGGGCGTGACGGGGTACGGCAGCGGTTCGGAGTCTGAGCAGGAGTTCATGCCGTTCTACTCGTCGAACGATCTCACCAGCGGTCACGAGCGGCGAGCTTACTATCAGGTGCGGCGGACACAACGCGCACTATCGGTGCAGGCGCGTGAGCGCGGACCGCGCACGAGTTATATCGGAAGCGAGGTGTTCGTCTCGCTGGTCGACGCATTCGAGGCGCCGTACCGCGGCGATCTACGCCAGCTCGGCCTGCAGACGTTGTGCACGAACCGCGACCTGCCGCTTTCGATGTCGCTGGGAGTCGGCGCGACGGATTTCACCGTCGAATCCGGCGCGCCTGTGACCTCGGTGCGCTGCGTCGCCGGTCCGACGCGGCCGACGCCCTCATACGCGGAAGGTGATCCCGCGTGGAGGCTGGTGAGCCATCTCTCGCTCAATTACCTCTCGCTGCTCGACCGCGACGAGAACGAAGGCGCGGAGGCGCTGCGCGACCTGCTGCGGTTGTACAGCGGCCTCGGTGAAGCCGCATCGCGCAAACAGATCGACGGCGTGCGGTCGGTCAGCGTGCAGCCCGTCATTCGCCGCGTGCCGGTGCCCGGACCGATCGCGTACGGTCGCGGCCTGCACATCAAACTCGCGCTGGACGAGGCGGCATTCGAAGGTACCGGCGTGTTCCTGCTCGGGGCTGTGCTCGAACAGTTTTTCGCGCGCTATGTTTCGATCAACTCTTTTACCGAGACCGTGCTGAGAACGCCCGGCCGCGGAGAGATCATGCGATGGCCGGCACGGATCGGCAGGCGGCCGACGCTCTAGAGCTTATCTACGCGCTGGAAGCCGAACCCTACCGGTTCGACTTCTATGCACTGCTGCGTCGCTGGGAATGTGCGCACACCGATAAGCCGCGGCTCGGCACTTCGCTTCGCGCCGCCGACGATCCGATTCGCCTCGCGCAGGATCCTTCGCTTTCCTTCGCGCCCGCTGCCATATCGTCATTCCGCGCCGGCAAAGGTTCGTCGGCCCCCCGGCTCGGAGTGGAATTTTTCGGGCTGTTGGGTCCCAACGGGCCGCTGCCGCTGCATCTGACCGATTACGCGCGCGATCGCCTGCGCAATGCGAACGATCCGACGCTGGTGCGCTTCCTCGACGTCTTTCATCATCGGCTGCTCACGCTTTTCTATCGCGCGTGGGCCGTGGCGCAGCCCGCGCCGAGTCTTGACCGTCCCGAGTCGGACCGTTTTTCTACGTACGTTGCTTCGGTTTTCGGTCTGGGTATGCCATCGCTGCGCCAGCGCGATGAGGTTCCCGATCTCGCCAAGCTGCATTACGCGGGTCTCCTCGCACCGCAGGTTCGCGGGGCCGACGGTCTGCGTGCGATCCTCTCCGATTTCTTCAAGCTGCCGGTCGCGGTAAAAGAGTTCGTCGGTCATTGGATGCGCCTTCCGACGGGCGAGCGCACGCGTCTCGGCGGAAAGCGGGAAACCGCCGCGCTCGGTCTGACCGCGGTGGTGGGTGCGCGGGTCTGGGATTGCCAGCACAAGTTTCGGATCGTGATCGGTCCCCTGGGGCTCGGTGATTACCGCCGGCTGCTGCCGGGTGGCGACAGCCTGCGCCGGCTCGTGGTGTGGGTACGCAATTACGTGGGAGACGAGCTGATCTGGGACCTTCAGCTCGTACTTGAGCAAAGCGAAGTGCCGAAACTGGCGCTCGGCAAGCAGGGTCAGCTCGGCTGGACGACGTGGATCGCAGCCCAACCGTTCAGCCGCGCCGCCGCCGATCTCGTACTCGACCCGCAATCGCGGGTGGTCGGCTAGGGAGGAGCGCGGGCATGGCAGAGATCAGCCGGGTCGCCGTTTTCGGCAAGCTCAACAGCCTGGCTTACAAGGCGCTCGAGTCGGCAACGGTGTTCTGCAAGCTGCGCGGCAACCCGTATGTCGAGCTCGTCCACTGGTTAAACCAGATCCTGCAACTCCCGGATTCGGACGTGCACCGCATCGTCCGCCACTTCAACGTCGACCCCGCGGGCCTGGCGCGCGACATGACCGAGGCGCTCGACCGGCTGCCTCGCGGTTCGACGGCCATCACCGACTTGTCGTCCCACGTGCAGCTCGCCGTAGAGCGCGGCTGGCTGTACGGATCGCTCATGTTCCGGGAATCGCAGGTGCGCACGGGGCATCTCGTCGTCGGCATTCTCAAGACAGATGGGCTAAGCCACAGACTGCCCGCGGTATCGCGCCAGTTCGAGCGGATCAAAGCCGATACGCTTGCCGACGAATTCGACAAGATCGTTGCCGGCTCTCCCGAAGCCAGAATGGGCGCAACCGACGGTTTCAACGCAGCGGCGGGTGCGGCACCGGGGGAGGCGAGCGGATCCATCCCGCCTGCGCAGATGGGTAAACAGGAAGCACTGCAGCGCTTCTCGGTCGACCTCACGGACAGGGCACGCAAAGGCGAGCTCGATCCGATCGTGGGGCGCGACGAGGAAATCCGTCAGATCGTCGATATTCTCATGCGTCGGCGCCAAAACAATCCCATCCTCACGGGCGAGGCCGGCGTCGGCAAGACCGCGGTCGTCGAAGGCTTCGCGCTGAGGATCGCAGCCGGCGATGTGCCGCCGCCGCTCAAGGATGTGAGCGTCCGAACGCTCGACGTCGGGCTCCTGCAGGCCGGTGCGAGCATGAAAGGCGAATTCGAGAATCGCCTGCGGCAGGTGATCGAAGAAGTCCAGACATCGCCGAAACCGATCATCCTTTTTATCGACGAAGCGCATACGCTCGTGGGCGCGGGCGGCGCCGCGGGCACCGGCGACGCAGCGAATCTGCTGAAGCCCGCGCTTGCACGCGGCACGCTGCGCACGATCGCGGCCACCACCTGGGCGGAGTACAAGAAACACATCGAGAAAGATCCCGCACTCACCCGGCGCTTTCAGGTGGTGCAAGTCGAAGAGCCGAGCGAGGAGAAAGCGATCGTCATGATGCGCGGCGTCGCCTCCACCCTGGAGCGGCACCATCGCGTGCAGATCCTGGATGAAGCGCTCGAGGCCTCGGTCAAGCTTTCGCATCGCTATATCCCCGCGCGCCAGCTGCCGGACAAAGCAGTAAGCCTCCTCGACACGGCATGCGCCCGCGTCGCGATCAGCCAGCATGCTGTCCCGCCTGAAGTCGATGATTCCCGCAAGCGCATCCAGGCCCTCGAGACGGAGCTCGAGATCATCGGTCGTGAAGCCGCTGTCGGCATGGAAACCGCTGAACGCGCGGTCGACGCGAATGGCAAGCTCGATGCCGAAAAAGAAAGGTTGGTGGCGCTGGAGCAGCGGTGGAAATCGGAGAAAGAGCTCGTCGACCGCATTCTTACTATCCGCGGCCGCCTTCGGAGCGACAGCGGCAAAGTCGAGGGCACGCGAAGCAAGCTCGAGCGCGCCGCCGACGAGGCGGCGAAGACCGCGGTCGCAGAGAACACGCTGGAGGAGCGAGCCGCACTCACGCTGCCGTTGACCGACGCGCAGCGGGCAGAGCTGCTGACGGAGCTCAAAGCGTTGCAGGCGCGCCTGCACGAGCAACAGGGCGAGACACCGCTCATCCTGCCCACGGTGGATCACCAGGCGGTCGCAGCCGTAGTGGAAGACTGGACCGGCGTTCCGGTCGGCCGCATGGTGCGTAACGAAATCGAGACCGTGCTCAAGCTGCCGGACATCCTGGAACAGCGCATCATCGGGCAGCGCCATGCGCTCGAGATGATCGCCAAGCGCATCCAGACCTCGCGCGCGAGCCTCGACAACCCCAACAAGCCGATCGGCGTATTCATGCTGACGGGCACTTCAGGGGTGGGCAAAACGGAAACAGCGCTGGCGCTGGCCGAAGCGCTCTATGGTGGCGAGCAGAACGTCATCACCATCAATATGAGTGAATTCCAGGAAGCGCACACCGTCTCGACGCTCAAAGGCGCACCGCCGGGGTATGTAGGCTATGGTGAAGGCGGCGTGCTGACCGAGGCCGTCCGGCGACGCCCGTACAGCGTCGTGCTGCTGGATGAAGTTGAAAAGGCCCACCCCGATGTGCACGAGATTTTCTTCCAGGTCTTCGACAAGGGCTGGATGGAGGACGGGGAGGGGCGGGTCATCAATTTCAAGAACACGCTCATCCTGCTCACCACGAACGTCGGGACGGAGCTCATCACGAGCCTCTGCAAAGATCCGGAGCTCATGCCGGATGCCGAAGCGATTTCGAAAGCGCTGCGCGAGCCGCTGTTGAAAGTGTTCCCGCCCGCCCTGCTCGGGCGCCTCGTCGTGATTCCGTACTATCCGCTGAACGACGAGATGCTAGGCGCCATCGTTCGGCTGCAGCTCGGGCGGATCGAGCGGCGCATCCGCGACAACCATCGCGTGCCATTCAGCTACGATCCGGAGGTCGTGAAACTCATCGCGAGCCGCTGCACGGAGCTCGAAAGCGGCGGCCGCATGGTCGATGCCATACTCACGAACACCGTCCTTCCCGAGATCAGCGGGGAGTTCCTGACACGCATGATCGAAGGAAAACGCGTCGCCCGAGTACACGTGAGCGTGGCCGACGGCGATTTCAAGTACGCTTTCGAATGATGGCTATCTCGAGCTACTAGCCGACACGCATGCGCGCCGTCCTCCATCTGCCCGACCTCAGCGAAAACGCCGCCGGCGCTGCGGAAGCGCGTACGCTGTTCGCGCTCCTCAAGCAGGGTCTGGAGAGCGCCGGCGTGACGTTGCTTTCGCCTCGGCGGCGGGAATCCAGGGCGCCCCGGGGACAGCGCCACGCGTCGGGACTTCAAGGCTCCGCTGCCGTGACTCCCGACATTTGGCTCACGGTAGGCTGGACACGTGCGGACAGCCCCCCCGTCGCCGAACAGGAGGCCGCAGGCATACCCTGGGCGCTTGTCGTGCCGGAAGCCTTCCGGCCCGACGACCTCACCGAAAACGCGAGCGATATCAACCGCGCGGTCGCTGTCGTAGTTGTCGGTTCCGGAGGTGCGCATGCGATCGCGCCGCTCACCGTCGCGACGCGTATCGTTCAGCTTGCCCCGTTCATCGACACTGCGCCGTTCACCGCGGCGTTCTCCGTGCGCGATCAGCACAAGGCCGCGATCGCGAGTCGTCTGCAGCTGCCGCTCGCGTCTCCGTGGCTCCTCGTGCTTGCGCCCCCCAAGCGCGAAGCGACGCATGAATCGTTCACGATGCTCGCCCGTGCGTGCTCGCGTCTCGCGATGCTCGACTGGCGTCTCCTGGTCGCCGGCGAGGACGAGAGCCTCGACGAGATGCGCGCGCTGCTACGCCCGCTCGCCGAACAGCGTCTGCGGTTCTGGCCGTCGCTCACGCTCCAGGACCGCGTGCGACTCTGTGTGTCGTGCAATTTTCTGCTGTGGCCTGCACTCCGGGACATGGGGCTCGAAGGTCTGCTCGAGGCACAGGCCGCCGGAATACCGGTTGTCGCATGCTCGAGCGAACGCGTGCGCGAGCGAGTGCAGGATGGCGTCACCGGGCGGCTCGCGAAGGTCGACAACGCGGAATCGCTTGCGAATCACGCGGCCTTTTTCCTGCGTCACCCCGCGTTTGTCCGCAGCTGCGGTGAGCAGGCGCGCAAGATGGCGCTCAACGAACATGATGTGCGCTTTCAGGGCGAGAGGCTGCGACACGGCCTTGCGCGTGTAGTCGAGGCCGGTGCCCAATGAACATAGAGCTTTTGGCCGGTTGCCGGTCGAGCGTCGAATTCGTCAAATTCGCCTGAAGGGTCCAAACGAGCGATGGTACAGCTTCTCGAGAAACGACCGATCGCGGTAACGAGCCCGCTGGGCGAAGACGTGCTGCGCCTGCGGAGCATGACCGTCACGGAGCACCTCGGACGGCTCACCGAGTGCAATCTCGATCTGATCAGTGACAACTTCAGCGTAAAAACGGACGACCTGCTCGGCCAGAAAATGACGGTCAAGCTCGAGCTCCAGAACGGAGAGACACGTTACTTCAACGGGCACGTGAGCCGGTTCAGCCAGGCCGAAGGCGACGGTCGCCTTGCGGTGTATCGCGTGAACCTGCAGTCGTGGCTGTGGTTCCTCACGCGCACTTCCGATTGCCGGATCTTTCAGGAGAAGACCGTCCCCGACATCATAAAGTCGATCTTCCGGGAGCACGGCTTTACCGATTTCGACGAGTCGCTGAGCCGGAAGTACCGGCCCTGGGTCTACTGCGTCCAGTATCGGGAGACCGACTTCAACTTCGTCAGCCGCCTGATGGAACAGGAGGGGATCTACTATTTCATCAAGCACGACAAAGGCAAGCACACGGTGGTGCTCTGCGATTCATACGGAGCACACAAGCCTATCGCCGGTAGCCCGATCGTGTACATGCCGCGCGGCAGCACGAATGTCGGCAGACGCGAACACATCGCCGACTGGTCCGTCACGCGCGAGGTCCAGCCGGGCACGTATGCGTTGAAAGACTTCGATTTCGAGAAGCCCCGCGCGAACCTCTTCGTGAAATCGACGGTGTCGCGCAAGCATACACAGGCGAAGCACGAAGTTTTCGATTATCCCGGGCTATACGTTAAAACCGATGACGGTGACGCCTATGCACGCAGCCGGATAGAAGGGCTGCATGCACAGTTCGAGCAGGCGCACGCCGTGGGTAATGCACACGCGATTGCCGTCGGCGGGTTGTTCAAGCTGACCGGACATCCGCGAGAAGACCAGAATCGCGAATACCTGATCGTCTCGGCGACGCACGAATTGCGCTCGAACGTGTACGAGGGCGCAGACACCGCGCAGGCGGAGCCTGTCTACCGCTGCAGCTTTGCGGCGATCGAGAGCCAGCAGCCGTATCGGGCGTCGTGCCTCACACCCAAGCCGTTCGTGCAGGGGCCGCAGACCGCGATCGTGGTCGGTCCTGCGGGCGACGAGATCTACACGGACAAGTACGGCCGCGTGAAAGTCCAGTTCCACTGGGACCGCTACGGCAAGAACGACGAAAACAGCTCGTGCTGGGTTCGCGTCGCGCACCCATGGGCCGGCAAGAACTGGGGCATGGTCGCCATTCCCCGCATCGGTCAGGAAGTCGTGGTCGATTTTCTGGAAGGCGATCCCGACCAGCCGCTGATTACGGGCCGCGTGTATAACGCAGATCAGATGCCGCCTTGGGATCTGCCGGCAAACAAAACGCAGACAGGCGTGCTGACGCGCTCCTCGTCAGGCGGTGCGGGCGCGAACGCTAACGCGATCCGTTTCGAAGACAAGAAAGGCGCCGAGCAGCTCTGGATCCACGCCGAGAAGAACCAGGACATCGAAGTCGAGAACGACGAGACGCACTGGGTCGGGCACGATCGCAAGAAAACGATCGACAACGACGAGACGACTCACGTGAAGCACGACCGCACGGAAACGGTCGATAACAACGAGACGATCACGATCCACGGGAACCGGACGGAGACGGTCGATAAGGACGAGACGATCACGATTCATCAGAATCGGAAGGAAACGGTCGACATCAACGAGACGATCACGATTGGGTCTAATCGGACCGAGAACGTTGGTGCGAACGAGGTGGTGACGATTGCGCTCACGCGAACCCACAACATTGGGGCGGCGGAAGCGCTGAATGTGGGCGGGGCGCGGGCGCAAAACGTTGGCCTCGCAGAATCTATTGCGATTGGTCTTGCGCAACTGGTGAACGTTGGCACGACTCGTTCTGTAAATGTCGGTTCGAACCAGAGTCACAAAGTTGGCGGCAACGATACC
>DASRIK010000175.1:0-3641 GCA_035650035.1 Burkholderiales bacterium
CGGCCGCCTTCATCAGGCGCTCGATTTTGTTTGTGAATACCTGGAACTCGCGGCACATGTTGTTCAGACGGCCGCGGCCGGCGGGCGTCAGGCGGTAGTACTTGCGGGGATGCGGTGCTTCGCCCGCGACCCATTCGGAAGTCAGGAAGCCGTCGCGCGCGAGGCGCGAGAGCAGCGGATAGATCGTGCCTTCAGTCAGCACGAGGTCCGTGAACTCTTCGAGATGGCGGATGATCTCGAGCCCGTACCGTGGTCCCCCCGCGACCGAGAGGAGAACCGCGAGCTCGAGGGTGCCGCGACGGAGCTGCTCCAGCCAGTTTTCCAGCATGTGCGAAATACCTTGCACTACACAGCATGATATACGACATGGCTACCATATCGGTTCCGGTGGCCGGTTCCAGGGCGAAACTGCCGCGGGTCTAGAGGGATTCGCGATGGATGGAGTCGAGAGTACAGACGAAGTCAACAGAACGTCTCTTCCGCGTGAAGACTGTCGACTTCTTGGTACCGGTACAGCGGTGTGTGATTGGTTGGACGTGCGGTTTTCAGGAACTGCGGCCTGATGCGTGACGGAGGTCAGAAGTGCTTGGATTTCGCCGCGACGAGCAGTGTGACACCGATGGCGGTGAGGACGATGTACGTGACGGACACGTACCAGAACGAACCGACCGCGTACATGCCAAGGGCGTTCGCGCCTTCCGACGCGACGACCGCGGCAAGCATCGTCCACAGAGCCCACCGCTCGCCGCGACGAACTGCGAAATGCACCAACGCAAAGGATGCGATGCCAATGCCGACGAGGCCGCCGCCGAGAGCATGCAGCAGATGGAGGACCAACGAAGTGGTCGCCGCAGGCACATCGGCCGTACCAAGGAAACTCTTATGCACGTCGAACAGCGCGCGGATCGTCAAGTCGCCGACACCGCCAAGCGCGATCGCAGTGGCCACTACGTACAGGATGAGCAAGCCCGTACGGCGCATTCCGTCACGGTACCACCGCTGGCGCTCTTTGGGTGAGAGAGTGACAGCGTCTCGGCGCAGCAGACGCTTCACCACGAAGGTGGTTGAGTCGATGCGAATGATCCAAGCGGATGAACGAGTTGTCAGGGTTTCACCTGACTCATCTGGAGCGTTCGCCACGTCGGGCTCTCGCCTTGCATACCTTCGACCTATGGCAGAGTCAACTTCCGTGCAGCCTTTGAGTCAACAGTTGGAGATGCTGGCCGCGCTGGAACCCAGTCCGTTTCCAGTGCTCAGCCTCTACTTGCGCCTCGCGCCCAATCAGAACGGCCGCGAGGACTATCACCAGTTCCTCCGAAAGGTGTTCAGCGAGCGCGCCAAAGCGCTGCCAGAACAGTCATCCGATCGCGAGAGCTTCGACAAGGACGTCACGCGCATTCAGGCACACCTCGAGAACAAGGACGGTATTACCGGCCAAGCTTTGGCGATCTTCGCGTCCAGTGGCTCCGACCTGTTCGAATCCATTGCCCTCGAAGCGCCCATTGGCGAGCATTCGTTGTTCATCAGCTCGGTCCCGCATCTGTATCCGCTGGCCCGGCTCATTGAAAACTATCCGCGATACGCGGCCGTGATCCTCGACACCAACAAGGCCCGCATCTTCGTCTTCGGCGCCGCAGCCGAGCGCGAAGAGAAGATCGTCGGCGAAAAGACCCGACGCACGTCGAAGGGCGGATGGTCGCAGGCGCGTTACCAGCGTCGCGCCGACAACTTCCACATGCATCACATCAAGGAAGTCGTCGACACGCTCGACAAGATCGTGCGCGAAGAAGAAATCCAGCACGTCGTGGTGGCGGGCGCCGACGTGGCAATGCCGATCCTGCGCGAGCACTTGCCGAAAGAGCTCGCCGACAAGATCGTCGAGATCGATCCCCACGAAGACGGCGAGGACGGCAGCTTCGTCGCGCGGACCGTCGCCGCGTTGCGTGAGAAGGATGCGGAGACAGACGTCGAGAAAGTGCAGGAGTTGATGGATGCCTGGCGCAGCGGCGGTCTCGGCGTTGCCGGACCAGAGGCGACGCTCTCGGCATTCCAACTCGGTCAGGTTGACGAACTGATCATCACCGGTTCGCCGGAAACGCTGAAATCCGTCCAGGCACTGCCTGAAGATGCAGCGCCCGGCGACGTGCAGGTGTCCACGTCGAATCCAACCGGCTCCACCGATGAAGCCCGGCTCAAACTGTCCGATGAACTGGTCACGCGCGCACAGCAGACCGCGGCACGCATCAGATTCATCGAAGACGCGGCGCTGCTGGCCGATCTCGGCGGCGTGGGCGCCTTGCTGAGGTTCCGCATATGAGCAGACAGAACAAAGTGAATCCCGGGACGTACACCCAGCGCGGCCGCCTGACGCAGGACGATGCCGCGCGGGAGCTTCTGAAGCAGAACACGCTGGGGTCCTCGCACACCTGGCAGCCGGTGCAGAAGGACGCGATACCACGGCCGGCGCGAGCCGACGACGCAGGTCAGGAAGAGACCTCGCCCACCGTCGAGACACGTCCGGCGTCGCGAGCGAAGAAGAAGAAGACCGCAACGAAGGCGGCTCCGGCGAAGCTGTCGAAAACCGTCACGTCCAACACTGCGACGGAGGCAGCCGGCAAGGCGAAGGCCGCGAAACCGGCGGCGAAGCGCGCGGTGACGAAGAGGGCGCAGAAAGCCGTCATGGCCCGCAACGTCGGCGGCGCAGGCCCGCGGTCTCGGAGCACCGCGAAGCGCCGGACGGGCTGACCGCACTTCGGCCGGTGTTGGGGAACGCGAGCGCGTGGCGACCTGTCGCAAGCTCACACGGCCTAGGCGAGAGGAGCTGACGCTCGCGGAGTTGGAGCTATCGGAAGCGCAAGTCGAGCAGTTCGACATTGACAGCGCGATCGAAGGATCAATACTCGCGCCGAATACGATCGATGGAGTTCAACCCCACCAATCTCCTCGACTTCCAACGAGTTGAGCCGCGAACACCTGATGCAGACTTCAAATACCGTTCAAGGCAACCGCGCGGCGCTCGTCAGAAAACTCGATGACGACATCGATGGACCACGGTCGATACTTGGCCGTATACGTACAGCTGCCTGCGTTGTGCTCGGCACATCGTCTGCCTGAGTTGTGAGCGAAGGGTGGCTTGCCATCCGTAGCTCGCTCAGCGTCAGTTCGCGAGCGAAGGATGGTACCGGTACGGGGTATTACGCGCTTTTCTCTGCCGGAAATCCGGCGGTCGCTCCGAGCTGCGTAGAACCGCTGTCGTGTGTCGGCCTGGTCGAGTTCTTGCGATAATGGCGGAACTATGTCGTCTACAGACCTGGGCACCGATGTTGGAACCAAAGACGCTCCTCGGGATGGGGGCCGAGAGCGAGGGCGAGTGCTGGTCTTGATTGCGCTCGGCCTTCTCGCGGTCAGCTGCCTAAGCGGCGGTCTGCTCCGCGCCGCAGCACCCACGATTGTTCACTCGCGGCAGCAGGAGGGTTACGAATTGTCCGGGCAGGTTCGCAACGTCTGCGGGGCCTGGCTGCCAGGCACGCGGGTCACCCTGAGCAACGAGGCAGGGGTCACACTCGAAACGCACGTGAACAAGCCGGCCGGATACGGGTTTTCCCGGGTGCCGGGTTCCGGCCCGTGGCGCTTGACCGCGG